>CAVJBW010000306.1:0-2001 GCA_963647625.1 Lachnospiraceae bacterium | reverse complement strand
AAAAGGAAAAAAGATAAGATGAATCTAAGAAAAGGAAAGAAAAGATTTTTTAGATCAATCTTATCTTTTTGATTATAAGAATCAGTCATAAAACACGTTTTTGAAAGGAGTCATTATGGGTAAATGTATTGAGGTTGATGTTGCCGTAATGGGAAGCGGTGTAGCAGGTATGGGAGCAGCTTATCAGCTAGCACAGGATGAGAATCTAAAGATTGCTGTCTTTGAAAAGTATCCAGCACAAGGAGGAGCGGTATCGAACTGTCCGATGTGCTTTTGTTCTACACCGGATACCAAGGAAGCGCAGGAAAGTGCCTTCAAGGTGTGGGAAGAATTTTCCAATTATAGAGGAAATATGGCGCTCATGAGAAAATGTCTGAAATATTCAGCCAAACTTCCAGAAATCATCTTAGATGAGCTGAAGATTCAGTGCCAGATGAAGGTGGATCGTTCCCCAGAAGAATATGGCAAACAAAGAGGATATACCATGGGCCATGCCAATGGACTAGACATTGGAGACATCTATTTTCTACAAGGAAGAGGTCAAGGACATGCCTTTGCTTTGGTTCTTCTTCGCATGAGATTAATGCTTGAAAAGAAGGGAGTAGACTTTTACTTCCAGACCCCGATTAAGAAGATCATCCAGGACCCTGAAACGAAAAAAGTGACAGGAGCCATTGCCTATGATAAAGATGGAGAAGAAATTGAAATTAAATGCAAGGCCCTTATTGTAGCATCTGGTGGAATTACAGGAAATATTCCAATGATGAAGGAATATGGAGTCATCAATACCAAGTATGAAGAAGTCTATCAAGATGGTTATCAGGTAAATGTAACTTTCCCAGATAGCTGCCAGGATGGAGATGGACAAAAAGCAGTATGGGAAATTGGAGGCAAGCAGACGGATATGGTCATTAGTGCGGATCCACAGGTTCCAAATCCAGGAGTTCGTATTGGACCAAATACTCCATGGCTTGCAGCGAACCAGACAAAGATTATTACCGAGCAGCCTTATCTTCGTGTAAATGAACTAGGACGCAGATTTATTAATGAAGAAATGTCCAACCAGCATACAGCCATGTCTAGTGCTATGGCAATTCACAATCCAAATATGGCCAGCTATATGATCTTTGATGAAGATACTGCAAAGCATCTGTCAGAAGGGGTGGAAGATGGCTATGTATACTTTATTTTCAAAGGAATCAAGGTAGAAAATATTGCTGGACAGATGGATGAAGCCATTGCAAAGGGCAATAAGCACATGTGTCACTTTAAGACCATTCATGAAGTGGCAGAATATATGGGCATCGATGAAGATGGTTTGAAAGAAACCATTGAAAAATATAACAAGGCAGCAGAAGATGGATATGATCCTGAATTCTATACCAATCCAAAATACCTTCGCCCAGTACATGAAGAATCTGGTCAAATCTATTGCTATCGTATTATGCCAGGAGGCTATGATACTCTAGGTGGACTCGAAGTGGATGAAAATACCAATGTAGTAGATACCAACAATAAACCAATAGAAGGTTTGTTTGCAGCAGGTGATATGGCAGTAGGAAGCATTTATGGAAATCCACCATCCAATGCAGGTGGCACGGTTCATGGCTCTATGCCAATGGGACTTTTGGCAGGTGACTGTGCAAAAGCTTATGTAAAGGGGGTAAAATAATATGAAATTATCAATTCAAGACTATTGTATTCGTTGTGGCTTGTGCGAGGATCTCTATCCAGATTTATATAAGAGAAATTACAAGGAACACTGCATGGATATTTTGGTAGATGAAGTGCCACAGGAACTAGAAGACAGAGCAAAGGCCTCTGTTGCAGACTGTGCAGTAGCAGCGATTCGCCTACAGTAATACAAGAGAATATTACAAGAATATTAAATCTTTCCATGAGTAATGGATAGTCAAATAAAAAGTGGTAAAATAAACTCAAATAGGTTTATTTACCACTTTTTATTTGTTTAGGAGGGAAAAAATGAAAGGAACTGTATTA
>CAVJBW010000305.1:0-2007 GCA_963647625.1 Lachnospiraceae bacterium | reverse complement strand
ATTATTTTCTACATCTGGTTCAAATCCATAATCTGAAGTATTGATATTTGCTAAAGATACCTCAATTCCCGCAGAAGTAATTGAACCAATAGCCTTTGCTATCTTTGCATAATCAGTTCCTTTTGATTCTGCTTCTTCATCTGAGGCACCGCTGTCTGAAATCAAACAAGCACAATTCCAATATAAAATAGGATACTTGTAAGCTAAATTCATCTCTTGTAATCCTACAAGAGAATAAGCTAAACAGTGAGACCTATTAAAACTATAACCTCTCTGCACTTTCAACAAGATATCCCACACATAATGTGCTAATTTTTCACTGCAACCATTCTTTTTTATATTGTCATAAAAGATATCTTCACACTCTTGGAATAATTTGCCTTGCTTTTTTGCAATACCTTTTCTACATTTATCTGCAAAAGTTAAGGAATTTCCGCCTAGTCTTGGTTCTTGAACTAAAGACATAAGCCCTTCCTGGCTTTCGCATATACCATCAGTAATAGCATCATGGTGGCTTAACCAATCAATTTCTTCTTTTGTTAAACCATAATCTTCCATTTCCTTATACCAGATAGAAATGTCTGAACGATATTGTTGCCACATTTCTAGTGGGGTTTTGCTATTCTTATCAGGAGCCATTAATCGAATAACTGAATTAAGAACACTTAAATCATTTACTGAGCGGGGTTCCGCAAGATTAATTCCTCTAACTCCGCTTTCTTTTTCCATCTGAAAGAGGCTCAAGATTTTGTGGTCCCAAATCATTTTCCACATATTAGTATCTTCTCTTTCAAGATTATAAATACCAATAGTAGATTCATAGGTTTCTCTTAAAGTATCTTTTGTTTCAATCTGCCCATCTTTCATTAGTAAATCAAGACATATATGAATCTTATCCATCGCTTCAACAGATAAAGCATCATATTTAATCAGACTCACATCTTCCGCATCATGCAAGTCAAATTGAGTGATAATTGTTCCATCGGGCGCTCTCATTAAGGCAGTTGAATTTGTAAAAGGTTCATCTACAAAGATAACACCTCCCGCATGGATACCCGTACCACATATCATTCCTTCTATCTTTTGCGCTACGTTCCACAACTCTGGATAGTTATTGGTCATTTCATTTACAAAAGTAGTAACAGGTTGAAAATCCTTTTCTTTGTCACCATAAAATACTTCGTGTAAAGTTCTTAATTGTCCTCGGTCTGCGGGGATTAGGCCTGCGATATACTGGGCAATGTCATTATCTATTCCTAAACCTCTTGCCGCAGTTAAGATTGCGGACTTGGATTTTTCTGTTCTTAAAGTAAGTACGTTGGCTACTCTATCTTCGCCATAAAATTCTCTAAACTTATTTAATACTTGCTGGCGGCGGCCGCCTTCAATATCAAAGTCTACGTCCAATACAGATACACGTTCTGGATTCAAGAATCTCCAAGCATAGCACTTAGTCTCCTCCCGCAAAGGATTAATTTGTGTTATTCCTAAGCAATACAATAAAATAAATCCTACACCAGAGCCTCTTCCTGGGCCTACGATAGAGCCAGCTTCCCAACACAAATCTATAATCTTTTGAAGATTAAGATAATAAGCAGACCAATGTGCTTTGTTTACCGTTGAAGAAATCCAAGTGGTTTCAAGATTAGAATTAATTTCTTTATATGCTTCTTCATTTTGCAAATCCGAATGAGATTGGATACCACTAATAACTGCTTTAACTAATAATTGGTCTCCCGCATAATCAGAATCTAAGAAAGTCTGAAAGTAAGGGATTCTCTCTAACCATTCTTTTGTTACTTCAATATTTGAATAATCATTCCATCTCAAAGAAGGAATTTTTAAAGGCTTTAAGATTGAATAATCTTCACAAGTATCTTTAATATGAAGGATATTTTGAAATCCTTCTTGAATTTCTTCTTCTGTTAAATCCAAATGCGCTTTTAAATCTGCGGTATCCATTAAATAAGTGGTTGCATAAAAAGAATCTACTTCTCTATCACCATC
>CAVJBW010000304.1:0-2010 GCA_963647625.1 Lachnospiraceae bacterium | reverse complement strand
CTGTTGGGGATCTACCGGAATCTTTGTACGAACTCTTGGAGATGGCGGATTAAGTAACCTATCTATTCTAGGTGGAAGAACGGTCTTCGCCTCTATTATTTTGTTGATTGGCATCTTAATCTATAACCGGCAACTATTAAAGATCAAGCTCAAAGACCTTTGGCTCTTTATTGTTGCTGGAATGGTAGGCTCCTTTGGTTTAAATATCTGCTACAACTATACCATTGAGATTATGACCATGTCCTTAGCCGCCATTTTACTTTGCTTAGCTCCTATCTTCACCTTGATTTTGACCTTCTTTCTGTTCAAAGAAAAGATCACCAAGAAGAAACTCATTTGTATGGGCTGCGCCATTTTGGGATGTATCTTGGCTAGTGGAATCGTAGGAAGCTCTAGCATACATGTGTCCTTACTTGGAGTAAGCATTGGTCTATTAAGTGCCTTTTTCTATGGTTTTTATAATGTCTGCTCTGCCTTAGCTTTAAAAAGGGGATACCATTCCTTGACTATTACCTTTTATGCCATGGTGGTAATCCTGATTTGTTGTCTACCATTTGCAGATTGGAAAATGATTTTTACCTATGTCGCAAGTGCCCCCATTGCTCATGGCGCCTTGTTCCTATTTCATGCCTTATTTTCCTCGATCCTTTCCTACCTGCTTTTGATTACTTCTTTAAAGCATATTGATACGGGACTTGCTACCATTATTGCTTCTGGAGCAGAGCCAGTTACTGCTTCTATTATGGGAATTATTTTCTATCACGAAATCCCTACTTTTGTCATTGCCCTTGGCCTTGTCATAACAATTGTTTCTTTATGTATTTTATTAAAACCAGAATAAAAAAAAGAAAAGGTGCTGTCCCGTAACGAGACAGCGCCTTTTTGTCTAATTCAAAGCTTTCTTAAGAACAGCTAGATTGTCTTTCATAATATCATAATAGTTTAATCCTTCCTTAATCTGGCTTTTCGTTGCCGCCTGTAAGGAATTCATACGCAGAATGGGACGATGGGGATCTGCAGTATATTCTAATACCGTAGCAGCTAGGCTCTCATCGCTGTTGTCAACGACGATAATGGCCTGGGCATTCGCCTCATCCATATCCTTTGCTAATGTGGTAATCGTATGAAAAGTCACCTGAGTATCTGCACTGCACCCTAGGTAGGCTGCATCATAATCTAGTCCATAGTCTTCTACTAGATAGCGAAAAGCAAACCGATCCGCGAAGATCAAGGTATTGGACTTGGCCTCTTTTACTGCTTTGCTATATTGTTTATCAAGATTCTTAAGCCTTGCCAAATAGGCCGCTGCATTTGCTTCATAAGTACTTGCATGAGCAGGATCAAGGGCAATTACCTGCTCTTTTAGCGCCTGAACAAAAATAATGGCATTTTTGACAGACAACCAGACGTGCTCATCATAGGCTTCTTCTTCCTCTTCCTCATCTGCTACCATGCCTTCTTTCACTTCTTCTATATAGGCCTGATCCCCTAGGATCTGCAAGAGAGAGAGGGCCTTTAAGTCCTTGTTGGCAGGATCTTTGATGCTATCTTCGATCCATTCTTCCGACTCTCCCCCTGTATAAACCAGCAAATCAGAGTTGGACATCAAGGCCACATCCTGAACTTTTGGCTGGTAACTATGAAGGTCTGTTCCGGTATCATTAATGAGATTTAGCTGGATGTTCTCATTATCTTCTCCCACAATCTCACGAAGCCAATCATAGGCCACGAACTGCATGGTCGTAATCTGTATCTTGCTGGTATCTAGGATGGATTCTGCCTTTCCACAGCCTCCTAAAAGTATGACAAGTGCTAGGAAAAGGCAGCCTAAACATTTCATTTTTTTCACGCTGCAAACCCTCTCATTTTGATGCTTCCAATCAAGTAACAAAGACCAAATGCTACGATTTGGGTGACTACTATGGTGGCTCCTAGTGGTGTCATTGCCATAATAGAAATCAGCATTCCTACAATCGCACTAAGCAAAGATATTACTGCAGAAGCTATAAC
>CAVJBW010000303.1:0-2029 GCA_963647625.1 Lachnospiraceae bacterium | reverse complement strand
ACCTTATACCAGTGAAAGAGCAAAAGAAAAAGTAATAGACCTAGCAAAAGAAGTTGCAAAATATACAGGACCAATTCACTTAAATATTGTTAATTTTACAGATATTCAATTATATATCTATGATCAATGTAAACATGATGAACTTACCATCATCATGAGAAGATATATGATGCGAATCGCTGAACATTTTGCAAAAGAAGCAGGAGCGTTAGGACTTATAACGGGAGAAAGTATAGGTCAGGTTGCTTCTCAGACCATGCAATCTTTGCTTGTAACGAATGCAGTATGTGAATTGCCGGTATATCGCCCACTTATTGGATTTGATAAGCAAGAAATTGTAGATGTTGCAGAAAAGATTGGAACTTATGAAACATCTATTTTACCTTATGAAGACTGTTGTACCATCTTTGTAGCAAAGCATCCTGTGACAAAGCCAAGACTTAATGTGATAGAAAAATCAGAACGTCATCTTGAAGAAAAGATTGATGAACTAATGAAAGTTGCCATTGAAAGTACTGAGACGATTACTGTAGAACCATAAATTGCAAAAGAAAAAGGAACTCCCATATGAGAGTTCCTTTATCGTTCCATCATTAGTCCACGATATATGGTGCAATGACGTCCATGACTTTTTCAAGGTCAGCGTCTTCTGTCGCATGGATGGCAAGTTCAATAGGGTCTGAAAGATTTAAACTAAAGATTCCCATAATGGATTTTGCGTCAATAACATAGCGGCCAGAGATTAAGTCGAAATCGAAATCAAATAAGGTGATAGAATTGACAAATTGTTTTACTTTGTCAATGGAATCTAATAAGATTTTAACATTTTTCATTGGATGAGCCCCCTTTTTCCAAAGTGTTCACAAACACTTATTTCGAGTTTTGTTACTTATAATTTTAGATTTTACCCAATGAAAAGTCAATAAATGAAATAAGTTTTCCAAGTAATTTAGGAAAATAAAAATGGAGATGAAAACATGGCAAAAGCAGCCTTACACAATTTGGGATGTAAAGTAAATTCCTATGAAACAGAAGCAATGAGCCAGCTATTAGCCCAAGCTGGTTATGAAATTGTGCCCTTTGAAGAAGTGGCAGATGTCTATGTCATCAATACTTGTAGTGTAACGAACATAGCTGATCGCAAATCTCGTCAAATGCTTCATCGCGCCAGAAAGAAAAATCCCCAAGCTGTTGTAGTTGCAGCTGGTTGTTATGTACAAACCGCCCAGGAAAAACTGATAGAAGACTTATCGGTTGATATTTTGATTGGAAATAATGAAAAACAACAATTGGTAAGGCGCATTCAAGAATTTTTACATAGTAATGAAAGACAACTGCATATCTTGAATATTGCAAAAGAAGAAGACTACGAACAGATGCACATAAAGGACAGCAATGAGCATTGTAGAGCTTTTTTGAAAATACAAGACGGATGCAATCAATTTTGTTCCTATTGCCTCATTCCCTATGCAAGAGGAAGAGTGCGTAGCAGACAGATGAAGGATGTTCTTTGTGAAGTTCTAGATATTGTGGCCAATGGCCACAAAGAAGTGGTTCTGACAGGGATTCATTTATCTTCTTATGGTAAAGATACCAAGGAAAGCTTGATAGAATTAATTGAAGAATTGCAGCAAGTGAAAGGACTTGAGAGAATACGTCTAGGTTCCCTTGAGCCCATGATTATTAGCGAAGATTTTTTAAGTCGCCTAGCAAAGTGTGACAAAGTATGCCCACATTTTCATCTATCTTTACAAAGTGGTTGCGATCAAACCTTAAGCCGAATGAACCGGCACTATACCACAGAAGAATATGCAAGGCGGGTAGAATTGATTCGCCGTACCTATGATCATCCAGCGATTACCACAGACGTGATTGTGGGATTCCCAGGGGAGAGCGAGGAGGAATTCGCAACAACCGTTGACTATTTGCAAGAATTAAAATTATATGAAATGCATATTTTTAAATATTCGAAAAGAGATGGTACAAAGGCTGCAACCATGCCTGATCAGATTCGAGAGGAAGAAAAATC
>CAVJBW010000302.1:0-2035 GCA_963647625.1 Lachnospiraceae bacterium | reverse complement strand
GGAGTATACTGTAGGCGATGTCCAATTTTGTGTACATAAAAACGTAAGCGTCTCATAACCGAGAAAAAGTATCAGCGCAAGGATAAGGTTAAACATTTTTCCGATATTATTTTTCACATAGTGAGCTTAAAAATCCTGGAAATTTCGTTGACTTCTTGGAAAAGAATAAAGATAAAGCCAAAAATCTCAATGGAATCCGAGCAACTATTGTTAAAAGCTATGGCGATGGAAATGGTATGAAATACTACAGTTTATTCAAACCATATTTCAAAATAATATCCGCATTTAAATAAACTGAAAGGTAATCCGGGCGTTCCTCTGGTGGCTATTGCTGCCAGGGGAATTTCAACTTGTGGACATAATTTCCACAAGTGAAAATCATGTCCTAATATGTTGACTGCATGGACCCGCAACTGTACTGAAAGGCATAAGAAAAGGCCCTAATTCCTTGAATTTAATCAAGTATTTAGAGCCTTTGGCAAGAGGAAGCCTAGCACAGCTGCCCCTACAGTAAACATGTTTTATTTAATTCCAGCCTTTCCAAATATCTGGATGTTCATAATTACCTCTCCATCTTAAATTTCTTCATATACAGCGCCTTAAGATCATTTTCTTTCTTAAGATTCAAAATATTTTTCCCCGACATTAGTCTTCATACCTTTCTACTCGTAACTTCAAACCATATTTATCTCGAAGTTTCGCTATCTCTTCCATCATTGAACTCTTATGATGAAAATCCAGCGCTTCCTGATTTTCCCATTTATCAATCAATAGAACCGACTCTTGATCATCCATCGGAAAGAAATATTCATAACGTAAATTTCCAGCCTCAGCGCGTATTCTTTCTACAAGACCAGATTCAACCATTTCCTTGGCAAAATCTCTGGCACTACCATTCTTACCAGTATAATAAAGATTAATTGTAAGACTCATCTTTTAATCTCCTTCTCAATCCAAGTCATTATTACATCCACCAAATAATCCTGCTGTACCTGGCTCAGTTCCTTGCCTGGCTGCATCTTATGCCATTTGCGGATACATTCCCTACAGCAAGTTGCTGTCGCATGCTGTGCTATAAATACAGGATGTCCCTTGGTTGGTGTCTGCTTGCCATCATTTGGAATCACAGCTGGAGCTTGGCGCTTTGCTATAAAATCCCTGGCATGTTCTCTAATGGTATCAAGACCTTTTTCATTTATATAATCAATGTCCTTTTGCTTTAAGTGAAAACTGCTTCGAAACTTTGAATTTCCAAGTCTATCAAAAAGCTGGGCATACCATTCTTCCTTTGTCATAGCTTATTTCTCCGCTACCTCAATCAAATGTCCATCCGGATCCTTAATCATCACAACACGCTTGCCCCAGGAATTTGTTCTTACATCTCCCACAAATTCAACTTGATTTGAATACTCATTTATTTTCAATAAAAAAGCATCCAGGTCATTCTCTTCAAAGAATAGCTCAGATGCATTACCAGTTACTGTATTCGAACCAATTAATTGCTCCCAGTTCTTCTGTTCTTGCAATACTAAACCTTCTGATAGAATAACATTTTCACCAAAATCTCTTATAACCTGCTGTCCAAATAAATCATGGTAGAAGCGCTTTGACTGCTCAATATCACTCACTACCAGAAGTACATTTTTAAATTTCATCCGTACCTCCAAGTGCCATTGCTGCAACTCCATAATCCTGGCTGACAACTATATCGCCTTTTTTACAGATATTGATTAGAGCATAGTCAACTGCATCTGCTCCGGCGCCAATAATCTTCACCTCAGAATAATCTGAATTAAGCACATGATTGGTATCACAGAGCAAAGTGCAAGGAATCTCATTCTGTTTTGCAATTCTTTCTACGATGCCTATAACTGGGCAGGCATCTGCATCAACTAATATCTGCATGTCACCTTTAATTGTCTTAATCATAATCTCACGTCCTTACATAGAAAAAAGGTTCATCCACACCGCTTTCGCATGAGTCAACTACCCACCACCTAAAGGTAGTGGGCTTGTAACTGCCCAGTCGTAGTAA
>CAVJBW010000301.1:0-2035 GCA_963647625.1 Lachnospiraceae bacterium | reverse complement strand
TAAATAGGCTGTCCACCATATTGAAGCTCTACTTCACAGTCTTCAAATTCTGCTTCTACCTTTTCCATAAAGGATTCGGCGTCTTCTTGCTTGATCCCTTCTCCATAGTAGATGCTTACAAGTCCTGACTCCTCATCTACCATCTGGCGAATCATCTCCATTGCAGTTTCATAAATATCCTGTCCTACAGATAAGATTCCAGCATCTCCGATTCCCATGTAGTCATCTTGCTTAATTTCTTTTCCATCAATTGTAGTATCTCGAACTGCATAGGTAATGGAACCAGACTTCACTTCTGAGATTGCTTCTAGCATAATCTCTGTATTTTCCTGTGGATTTTGATCTGGCATATAATTAATCAATGCAACAATTCCTTGAGGAACCGTCTTGGTTGGAATAACAATGATATTCTTGTCTTCTACTAGTTCAACTGCTTGGTTCGCAGCTAGAATGATATTAGAATTATTCGGGAATACGAAGATATTGTCCGCATTTACCTGCTCGATGGCTGTCATAATATCATCTGTACTTGGATTCATGGTCTGGCCACCACTGATTACATAGTCAGCTCCAAGTCCTTCGAAGATCTCTTTGATTCCATCTCCTACAGATACCGAAATAAATCCAACTTCTTTTCTTTCTTTGGCCTGGCTAGCCTCATGACGCTTTTTATTTTCCTCGGCCTGCTTTGCAGCCACTGCTTTTGAGTCTTTAATTAACTTTTCTTGATGCTCTTCTCGCATATTATCAATCTTGATCTTGCTCAAAGAACCTAAAGTCAAAGCTTCTGTAATTGCTACACCAGGATCATTGGTATGAACGTGAATCTTAATAATCTCATCGTCGGCAACTACAACAATAGAATCTCCAAGATTTTCCAAAAAGTCCTTTAATTCATTGACTCTCTCATCTGTAACCGGATGATTCAAAACAATGATAAATTCGGTACAATAACCAAACTTAATCTCAGCTTCTGTCTCAGGTGTAATCTTCATCACCTTGCCAAAAGCAGGTGTGCCTTCTAGGCTATAGTCTACTTCCTTCCCTAATAGGGCATCATAGGCTCCTCTTAGAACTTCTAAAAGTCCCTGTCCGCCAGAGTCTACCACTCCTGCTTCTTTCAAAACTGGAAGCATATCAGGAGTCTTTTGAAGAACTGCATCTGCTTCTTCAATAACAGCTGCCAAATATTCCTCCACATCTAGCGTGTCATGAACTAACTCTCCAGCAATCTTAGCCGCTCCCTTAGCAACCGTCAAAATCGTTCCTTCTTTTGGTTTCATAACTGCCTTATAAGCAGTTTCCACAGCCTTTTGAGCGGCCTGGGCCAAAATCGTAACGTCCAATTTGTCATAATTTGTGATTACTCTTGTAAATCCTCTAAAAAGCTGGGACAAAATAACACCGGAGTTACCTCTAGCTCCACGTAGAGAACCGGAAGAAATCGCCTTTGCCAGCTCTTCCATTGTTGGATCTTCCAATGCCGCTACTGCATCTGCAGCAGAAACGATTGTCATTGTCATATTGGTTCCAGTATCCCCATCTGGTACTGGAAAAACATTTAATTCATTAATCCATTCTTTTTTTGCTTCAAGATTCTTCGCTGCAGCAAGAAACATTTTCTTTAATAAAGCAGCATCAATGGAATTCGTACTCAAAACCATTATCCTCCTTAATCAATTACTCTAACGCCTTCAACGAAGATGTTAATTTTTTCAATTGTCATTCCCGTAAATTCTTCTACTCTATATTTAACCGTATGGATCAAATTGTCTGCTACTGTATTAATGCTAACACCATATGCAATAATCATATGGAAGTCCAATGTAATCTTGTTATCTTCGATCGTAACATTGATTCCATGGTGTAAATAATCTCTTTTTAACAATTTAACAATGCCATCTTTTACATTAACAGCTGCCATTCCTACAATTCCAAAACATTCTACTGCAACGCTTCCAGCATAGGAAGCAATTACTTGAGAATCAATTGTAATACAGCCGAGTTTTGTTCTCATTTCACCACTATTTGCCAT
>CAVJBW010000300.1:0-2041 GCA_963647625.1 Lachnospiraceae bacterium | reverse complement strand
TTCCAGAACTATGCTTTGTATGGGCATATGACGGTTTATGAAAACATGGCTTTTTCTTTGACTTTGAGAAAAGAAAATCCAAATGTTATTCATAAAAAGGTCCTTGCTGCAGCTGAAATTCTAAATCTCACAACCCAGTTAAATAAGAAACCTGCCCAGCTTTCTGGAGGCCAAAGGCAACGTGTTGCAATGGGAAGAGCCATTGTTAGAACTCCAAAGGTATTCTTGTTTGATGAACCTCTTTCAAACCTAGATGCAAAACTCAGAGGTTCCACCAGACGTGAGATTCTTTTGCTTCACAAACGGCTTAAGGCTACAATGCTCTATGTTACCCACGATCAGACAGAGGCTTTGACTCTGGCAGACAGAATTGTTTGTATGTCCATGGGGCATGTTCAGCAGGTTGGAACTCCGCTTGAGCTGTATGATAATCCTGCTAATATTTTTGTTGCAAGTTTCATTGGCCTTCCTCCAATGAATCTTTATGACGTTAAAGTTGTGGGGCCTTCTCTTGAAGGAAAGGGTTTCAAAATTGGCTTGAAGGAAGACCAGGCACGTATTCTTAAGAATTATGATGGAAAAGAAATTGTCCTTGGCGTTCGTCCAGAGAATGTGACTCATGGTGATGATGTTCCAGTTAAGGTTTCTATGAATGAAAATTTAGGTATGAATACGTTGGTTCATGGAAATATCGGGGTGGGAGAGCAGTTGCACGATAAGATTACAGGTAAGTTGAGAGGCTGGTGTAATTACAAGCCAGGTGACGAGGTAAAAGTCACATTCGACAAGATGCATTTCTTTGACAAGCAGACCACTATGGCTATCAAGGGGGAAAACTGATATGGCACAGGGAAAGGGCTTTAAGGAGCATATCAGAAAGCTGGTGGTGAAGATTAAGCGAAATCCTCAGAATATCGGTTTTCTGGCGTTTGTTTTGTCGTTCATTTATTACTCGCTGAACTTGACTTGTATTTCAAATACCACGGCAAAGATTCAGGGGCCGGGCATGGGGCTTTGTGGCTTTTGTACTATGCTTTTCTCTATTTTGGCTCTCGTGTGCTATATGAACTCGTTTCCGCACAGAAAAAAACCAAATCTTGCAATGATTATTATTATGGCTGTGATGGTGGGCATTGTTATCTTCTGCGATATCAATTATAGAACGTTGATTTTTAAGGCAGTTTACAGAGCGGACAATCCAATTCAGGTGACCAAATCTACAGCTTACATTGCTAAGGCTGCGGCTATGCTTAAAAATCATATTATTTTTCTTGCAATTTCGTGTGCTTTGACTGCTCTTATGCCGGTTTACAGCAAGCTCTTGAAGAAGATTAATACATCCATAGATATTGACGGCTATAGCAACATGCAGGCTATTGATATTGATGGGGACGAGTAGAGGCTGTAGGTGTCCAAGAAGAAGGCTTTCCAGGAAGAACGTGACTCATACGATTTAAAGACCAAAGCGGTTGAGGATTTGGTATCTGCTTCCGAGGAGAATACGCCTGAATATAGTGACGAAGAACTAGTCAAATATAAGTCCAAGTCTAAGCTTCATATTCCTAATGCGGTAAAGGCTTTATTTGTGAAGTTTTGGTTTGGTGGTATGGTGTGCTACTTCTTTATGTGGGGGCTGGGAATTTATATTCCAAGCCAGCTGGACTTGTTTGTGGTGACGTCTGTAGCAATGGGCTTTGTAACCGATCTTCTTGTAAACAACATCTTTAGGTTTTACGCAGAGACTGAAGGTTCGAACGATAAATGGATGATGTTTTCTAAGAAAGGTTATAAAAGTCTTATACTGAACATTGTGTATGCCTTTGTATTAATGCTTTTTGTGGCAAAGGCTTACAATTTAATAAATACTGTGATTATTAGTATCACAGGAGAAACTGATACTGTTCCATTTGGTGTTGAGCCAATATCGTTTGGCCTCATCTATTTGGGCTTTGATATGCTTTTCATTGGGCTGAAGAGATTTGCAAAGAAGATAGTCTTGGATGCAAAAAGAAAGGAGGATCTTTCATGTCGTACCTAACAT
>CAVJBW010000299.1:0-2042 GCA_963647625.1 Lachnospiraceae bacterium | reverse complement strand
TTTTTTTTGTATAATGTATTCAGATAGTAAGAAATAAGAATTAGAGGAGGTTTAAGTTTATGGCTATCGGAATTATTGGTATTGTCATTGCACTGGTAATCTTTTTATACGGTGCATACAAGAACGTATCCGTATTGTATCTGGCTCCACTTTGTGGTGTAATCGTAGCTGTTACAAACGGATTGAATGCAACAGAAGCGTTTACGAGCTTATTCGTAGGTGCTGTTGAGGAAAATGCTTCAACAGGAGCATGGGAAATCGGTGGTCTTTGCGGAATGATCACATCTGTATTCCCTACCGTATTCCTTGGAGGAATCTTTGGTAAGGTATTAGGAGATAGTGGTGCTGCACAGTCTATCGCAAAAACATTAGTAAACAAGTTTGTTATGACACAGACAGAGCAAATCAAGCAGATTAAGCGTTCTGTATTTATCATGTTATTGATCGAATGTATCTTGACATATGGTGGTGTTGACGGATTCGTAGCAATCTTTGCAACATTCCCAATTTCAATGTACATGGCACACAGAATCGGTATTCCAAGACGTTATGTTCCAGCAATGCTTGCACTTAGCTGTGGAGCTAACTCAGCACCATTCGTACTTAGTATCAACAACATTATCTGTATGAATATCCTTGGTACAAGTGCAGGAGCAGCTCCTATTCCTGGATTCATTTCCTTTATTGTAATTGAAATCGGTATCTACTTCATTTGCTCAGGCTTCGTAGTTAGAGCAGTGAAAAAGGGAGAGACTTTCGAATGGGGAACCTGTCAGCCACTTCCAGAAGATGAAGATGTAAAGCTTCCAAACTTCTGGCTGTCACTTCTTCCACTTGTAATCGTATTCCTTTTATTTGCTTTCGTTCAGAATGCATCACTTGCACTTGTATGTGGAATTGCTTCTGCAATTTTATTACATGCTCCATATTTCAAGGATCACGAAAGAAAAGGATTCTTCGGATGGTCTGGTAAAGTTCTTGGTACCCTTAATGAAGGTGCAACCAATGGTGCAACAGCAATCATGACTCTGTGTTCTGCAGCAGGTTTTGCAGCAGTAGTACAGCATACCGATGCTTTCAATGGATTAGTTCAGACCTTATTTGGAACAGGAATGTCTCCACTTGTAATGGGCATTATCCTTTGTATCATCGTTGTAGCATTTACATCATCTCCACCAGCAGCTCTTGGAATCGCACTTCCAATGGTAGCAGCAGCTTATATTTGGGTAGATGCTCCACAGATCAATCCAGCAGCACTTGCTCGTGTATCTGCAATTGCCGTTTCTACATTTGAAACACTTCCTGTAAATGGATTGATTCTGTTGACAACAGGTTTATGTCAGGTTAAGATCAAAGATGCTTATGCACCAATGTTCTTACAGACGGTTATTATGACTTTGGTAGGTACCATCCTTTGTGCAATTATTTTGACAGTTGCACCAGGACTGGCCTAGGGTGTAAATAATAGACTAAGAAGGAGGGGACGTCTTGCATAAGGCGTCCTGTCTTTCTTTTCATAGGATAGAAGCTAGGAAAGGGATTAAAAGTCGAATGAAGAAAGTAAATGCAAGTTCCATTATTATTGCTGTTGGAGCTTTGATTATTTTTTGGATTATTTCAAGTTCAAAGGTTTCCACGATTTATGTATTGCCAGTGCTTGGCGTGATCTGCCTGCTCTATGGTATTATGGGAATCTGGAAATGTATTCATGCCAAGGAAGATCAAGTGGCTAATAGTCTGCCAGGAGCAGTTATGCAGGTGGTTCTTGGCGCTTTATTAATTGCCTTAGGTGTGATTGAAGCACTTGGAATTACCCTTCCAAAAAGCATGTGGGATATTGCCCTTGGAGTGATTCTGGCAATAGCTATTATCTGGTGGATTCTTAGAGCGAGAGGTTCTGCAAAAAAGTTTTAAAAAAATAAAAAAAGTTCTTGACTAGGACGTGGAATGATAGTATACTAACGGAGTCGGTCGCTTAAGCAACCACTTGGGATCTTAGCTCAGCTGGGAGAGCATCTGCCTTACAAGCAGAGGGTCACAGG
>CAVJBW010000298.1:0-2044 GCA_963647625.1 Lachnospiraceae bacterium | reverse complement strand
AAGTAGATACTATTGTTAAGGAAAAAAGGTGAAATTTATGTTAAATGAATCTTTATTCAAGCTAGGTGTTGACATCGGTTCAACCACTGTCAAAATCGCCTTGTTAGACGAAAATAACCAACTGATTTTTTCAGATTACCAACGCCATTTTGCCAATATTCGTGAGACATTACACGAGTTGGTAAAAAAGGCGATGGAGCAAACTGGAGACGTTCAGATTGCAGCTATGATTACTGGATCTGGTGGTCTCACTCTTGCTAAGCATTTAGATATTCCATTTGTACAGGAAGTAATTGCTGTCTCTTCTGCCTTACAGCATATCGCTCCTCAAACAGATGTCGCAATTGAATTAGGTGGAGAAGATGCCAAAATCATCTATTTTGAAGATGGCAATATTGAGCAGCGTATGAATGGTGTCTGTGCAGGTGGTACAGGTTCCTTTATTGATCAAATGGCTGCTTTGCTTCAAACAGACGCAACCGGAGTCAATGAATATGCCAAGGACTATAAGGCAATCTATCCAATTGCAGCCCGTTGCGGCGTATTTGCAAAAACAGACATTCAGCCATTAATTAATGAAGGTGCTACCAAGGAAGACTTATCTGCATCCATCTTCCAGGCCATTGTAAACCAGACCATCTCTGGTCTTGCCTGTGGTAAGCCAATCCGTGGTCATGTTGCATTTTTAGGTGGTCCATTGCACTTCTTAGAGCAGCTTCGCGCCGCTTTTATTCGCACCTTAAACCTAGATGATGAACATGCCATTATCCCTGAGAATTCTCACCTCTTTGCTGCCATGGGTTCTGCACTCAATTATGAAGAGGACCATACTACGACCTTGGCCCAGCTAGAAGAGAATCTTTCTCGCCCTATTCATATGGAATTTGAAGTCGCTCGTATGGAGCCTTTATTTGCAGATCAGGCGGCCTATGATGAATTTACCGCTAGACATGCCAAGCACCATGTAGAGACCCAAGATCTTGCAGACTATGAAGGCAATTGTTACCTTGGTATCGATGCCGGCTCTACCACAACCAAAATCGCCTTGATTTCGGAAGAGGGCAAGCTCTTGTATTCTTTCTATAGCAATAACAATGGTTCTCCACTAGCAACTTCCATCAAGGCCATTCAGGACATTTACGACAAGATGCCAGATAACTGTAGCATCGTTCATGCCTGCTCTACCGGTTATGGAGAAGCCTTGATAAAATCTGCTCTTCAGCTAGACGAAGGGGAAGTGGAAACCGTAGCTCACTACTATGCAGCAGCCTTTTTCAATCCTGACGTAGATTGTATCCTTGACATCGGTGGCCAGGATATGAAATGCATTAAAATCAAAAATCAAACAGTAGATTCTGTTCAGCTCAATGAAGCCTGTTCTTCAGGATGTGGCTCTTTTATTGAGACCTTTGCAAATTCTTTGAATTTTTCTGTACAAGACTTTGCAAAAGAAGCTTTGTTTGCCCAAAATCCAATTGACCTTGGAACTCGCTGTACTGTATTTATGAATTCTAAGGTAAAGCAGGCTCAAAAAGAAGGTGCCTCTGTTGCAGATATTTCCGCTGGACTTGCTTATTCTGTTATTAAAAATGCCTTATTCAAGGTTATTAAGCTGACCGATGCTTCCGATCTTGGAGAAAATATCGTAGTACAGGGTGGAACCTTCTATAATGATGCCGTCCTTCGAAGCTTTGAGACCATCTCGGGCTGCCAGGCAGTTCGCCCTGACATTGCCGGTATCATGGGAGCTTTTGGAGCTGCTTTAATTGCCAAAGAGCGTCATGAAGAGTGCTCTCGCTCTTCTATGCTAAGCATTGAGCAAATTAACAATCTAGAATACGAAACCAAACTGGCTAGGTGTAAGGGATGTACCAACAACTGCCTACTAACCATTAACAAATTCTCTGGTGGTCGTCAGTATATTACCGGAAATCGATGCGAGAGAGGCTTAGGTCAGGAAAAGAGCAAGGAAAAACTTCCAAACCTCTTTGAATACAAACTAAATCGAATCTTTGACTATACACCTCTTGCAGAAGAAGAAGCC
>CAVJBW010000297.1:0-2062 GCA_963647625.1 Lachnospiraceae bacterium | reverse complement strand
GCCTAGGACCTACGATTTTTGGCATTACCAAGGGGGAAACAAAATACTCTTTAAAATTCCTTCCTTTTGGTGGAGCATGCATGATGGAAGGGGAAGATGGGGATAGTGATGACCAACGTTCCTTTCAGTCAAAGTCTGCATTGGCCCGATTTAGTGTTATTTTTGCAGGGCCGGCATTTAATTTCATTATGGCATTTATTTTTGCCTTGATCATCATTGCTTGCCTAGGAGTTGATAAGCCAGTTCTTTCTTCTGTTATAGATGGTTACCCTGCACAGGAAGCTGGGATAGAGGCTGGAGATACAATCAACATGCTGAATGGTCACAAGATCTATACCTACAGAGATATTTCTTTATATACCATGACTCATTCTGGAGAAGAAATTGTAGTTACATATGAGAGAAATGGTCAAGTAAAAGAAACTACAGTGACTCCAAAATATGATAAAGAGTCTCAGCGTTATCTTATAGGATTTGCAGGAAGTCAGCAAAGAGAAAAGGTAGGTCCTATCTCTACCATTGGATATAGCATCCATGAGGTAAAATATTGGATTTCTTATACTCTTCATAGTTTATCCATGCTTCTTACTGGCAAAGCCAGTCTGAATGACATGTCAGGTCCAGTGGGAATTATACAAACCATTGGTGATACCTATGAGACCGCAGTAACCACAAGTGGATTTTACTATGCTATATTAAGTCTTCTGAATATTTCCGTACTCTTAGCAGCCAATCTAGGTGTGATTAACCTATTACCTCTTCCAGCATTAGATGGTGGTAGAATCTTGTTTATTATTATTGAAGCAATTCGCAGAAAGAGGATTGATCCAAACAAAGAAGGAATTGTTCATTTTATTGGATTTGTTATTTTGATTATTTTTATAGTAGTTGTAATGTTTAATGACATTAGAAAATTAGTCGAAGCTTTGATGTAGGAGGCAACTTATGCAACGCAGAAAAAGTAAAGAAATTAAGATTGGTAATAAGGTGATTGGTGGAAACAATCCAATTTTGATTCAATCCATGACCAATACAAAGACCTCAGATGTAGAGGCAACAGTTCAACAAATCCTTCAATTAGAGAAGGCAGGATGTGAGATTGTCAGATGTGCTGCTTATGATGAAGAAGCTGCCCTAGCTTTAAAGGAGATTAAAAAGCAGATTCATATTCCTTTAGTGGCAGATATTCATTTTGACTATAAATTAGCTATGAAAGCAATGGAAAGTGGCGTGGACAAAATTCGCATTAATCCAGGAAATATTGGATCTTCCCAGCGAATCAAGGCTGTTGTGGACATGGCAAAAGAATACCAGATTCCCATTCGTGTAGGGGTGAATAGTGGTTCTTTGGAGAAACACTTAATTGAAAAATATCACGGTGTTACGCCACAAGGCTTAGTGGAAAGTGCTTTAGACAAGGTAAAAATTGTTGAAGACTTTGGCTATGATCAGATCGTGATCAGCATTAAGTCATCGGATGTTATGATGTGCGTAGAAGCACACAAACTGATTGTCGATCAGACTCCTTATCCTCTTCATGTTGGAATTACAGAAGCGGGCACCGTTTATGCTGGAAATATAAAATCCGCTGTAGGCTTAGGACTGATTTTGGGCCAGGGAATAGGAGATACCATTCGGGTATCCTTGACTGGAGATCCTACGGAAGAAATCCGTTCTGCAAAAATGATTTTAAAGACTCTAGGTTTACGAAAAGGTGACGTAGAAGTGGTATCCTGCCCAACTTGTGGCCGTACTCGAATTGATCTTATTTCTTTAGCAAATGAAGTAGAGAAATTATGTGAGAATTACAGGGCAGATATCAAAGTGGCTGTTATGGGCTGTGTGGTCAATGGTCCTGGAGAAGCAAAAGAGGCAGACCTTGGAGTCGCTGGTGGCTTGGGTGAAGGTCTTTTATTCCGTCATGGTGAAATTCTTTATAAGGTACCAGAAGAGAACTTATTAGATGCAGTAAAAGAAGAATTAGATCGCATTGCAAAAGAAAAAATAAGCTAGGGTGATAGGATGGAAAAAGCATTTACAGAAGTATTTGCCGTATTACAGC
>CAVJBW010000296.1:1468-2069 GCA_963647625.1 Lachnospiraceae bacterium | reverse complement strand
CTACATGTCTATCCAAATTCCCAGGAAGGTAAATTTTAATACCTTTAATCTTTGATAGCTTATCTATAAGATAAGCTGTCAGTTCTGATTCATGTCTTAAACACTCTTCTTGGTTCAAATCTTGTAATGCTGCATTTAGTCCTGCAATGGCAACGATATTAGTGCTAGATGCTTCATATTTACTTTCTTTACTCGATGGCATCTCAAGATTTAAGGAGTTGGATCCAGTTCCACCAGCTATAAACTCATCAAGTTCTATGCCAGAAACATTTATAAATCCACCGATTCCAAATGGGCCATATAATGTTTTATGTCCTGCAAATGCAATCAAATCAACGTTCATTAAGTCTGCCCGAATCTCGATCAATCCCATTGATTGCGCAGAATCTAAAACGGTAATAGCTCCATTAGATTTTGCCTCTTTAAATATATCCTCTACTGGCAATATATATCCCGTAACATTACTTACATGTGTACAGAAAACCACATCTGGCTTATCCTTCGCAAATTCATACTTTGTTTTCTCTAAATCAATCTCCAACGAATCATTTAGCGGTAGCTCTTTAACATTTAAAGATTTCCTTTTTGCTAAAGCATGTAC
>CAVJBW010000296.1:0-1458 GCA_963647625.1 Lachnospiraceae bacterium | reverse complement strand
GCATGTACACATCGTGCAACAGCATTGTGTTCATATGGAGATACATAAATGGTGGCTTTATCTCGAATCTTAAGTCCATTTACAATTTGATTCATAGCAATAGTTACCGAAGGAGAAAAAACTACTGCAGCCGACACATCAATGTGAACCAATTTACGTATTCTGTTTTTTGTGTCAGCAATTAATTTACTAGCTTCTTGAGCTTTCTTATAAGATCCACGGCCAGCATTAACAGCTCCTTCTCTATTCATTTTATCCATTGCCGCATACACAACTTCCGGCTTAGGAAATGTTGTTGCTGCATTGTCCAGATAAACCATAGCATCATTCCTTACTTTATTATTTTCTCAATCATTTCCAGCAGAATTGAAACTCTATCATTGACACTCAAATCATCATATTCATCTAGCGTGTCTTCAATAATGTTTCTTAAAACGCTTCCTGTACTTTCGTCTGCATGACTGTAAAGTTTACTAATCGTCTCCCCATTTCTTCCGGTGAATGTCAGCTCAAGTTCTCCAGTGGAACCCTCATCGCGGATAGATTCGATTTCTTTTTTTACTTCATTAAGTGCATCTGCGAAATCTTCTAGCGCACCTGTGTTCCAGTTCTCCATATAGACATCAGTAACCGCCTTGACCACTTTTCTAGCCACATCAGGATCACTATAAACATCCATAATTTCAATGCATGACATAAAGTTTGTCATCCTGCCATTGTATAGCCCCTGTTCAGAGCGCTTACTCTGCTTCTCATACCATTCCTTTAAAGTATGATAAAGATCTTGTTTTCGTTTAGACTCCCACACTTCATAGATTGTCGTTACAGCCTGATCTTCAACCCATCTAAAGTAATCATCATAATAGGTTTTACAATCATCAATAACTCTGAAAGTTTCTTCGAGTGATTCTGTTCCAAAGGCTTCCTGGAAATCAACAAAAAGAATTTCAAAAGGATTAAACTCAACCCTTTGCATAGCTTTCTTTAATTCCTTCATAGCACTAATCTTTTCGTCCGTTTCAACATACTTGCTCAAATCCATTGCATTTCTACTTGCCTGTGGAAGGGCTCTGAACCACCTCTGCATGCAGATAAATATATCTTTGATTCTATTTGTGGTTAAGTTTCTATTGTCCTCCACCTGGAATAACGCATTTAGTTCAGTAATATATTTCTCTTTTTGTAAATCTTCCTTTGAAACATATACAGCGTAGTCCGCATGTTGCTCACACATATTTACGACAATATCTGCGTTCAGCTGCATTTCTTTATCTGCGAAGTATACGATTATATCCTCTCTTCTATTTGCAAACACATATGCAAGATAAAGAGGAATCAATCCTGCTCTCATTCCGTACGGAGCGCTTATTAATTTTTCTACTAATACGGTTAAAGGAACCTTTTTATCCGAACAAGAATTTACATATTCATTAATTTCATCAATGACGCGTTTAATAT
>CAVJBW010000295.1:0-2087 GCA_963647625.1 Lachnospiraceae bacterium | reverse complement strand
GCTTTCTATTGTAAACGGAGCATTCCACTGCGTCATGTTTATATCCGGAGTTAAGCTTACAGTCATCGGCCGGGAGAAAATCCCGGAGGATGAAGCTGTTCTTTATGTGGGAAATCACAGGGGGATATTTGATGTGGTTGTAACCTATCCTCAGGTCAAAGGCTTGACCGGATATATCGCAAAGGACAGCATAAAGAAAGTGCCTGTGCTTGGCCTTATTATGAAGCGGCTTCATTGTCTTTTCTTTGTGAGAGGGGATATGAAGCAGAGCCTAAAGATGATTCTATCTGCAATTGATAATATAAAGGCAGGTATTTCCGTAGCCATCTTCCCAGAAGGAACCAGAAGCAAGGGAGAGGATGAGAGAACCATGGGACCTTTTAAGGAGGGCTCTTTTAAGATTGCCACAAAGACTGGATGCAAGATTGTTCCTATGGCAATTCTTGGCACAAGGGAAATCTTCGAGAGGCAGATTCCATGGATTAAGAGTAATAAGGTTACAGTCATCTATGGAGATCCGATTGACCCCAAGATGTTGAGTAAGGAAGAAGAAAAGAAAATTGGTGAATATACACAGGCAATTATACAGAAAATGTTGAATGAAGCCCTTGAAAATGCTTGATTTTATGAATAAAGGCGTAACTAACCTGAATATTTATACCCAACTAAGTACTAAAGGCCTATTGTAGATATAGTGGCGCTTTGCTATACTAAAGCCCTAGATATTGTGGGGACACTATAATATCAGTCCATGTCAAGGAGGATGTTATGGAACAAGAAGAAATAAGCAAAGTAAGAGCTTCTGTACACGAGCAGTGTGGAAGCCGAGTAAAGATTCAGTTGGACCGCGGTCGCAACAAGGTTGACATTCAGGAGGGTGTGATTCAGGATGCATACCAGAGTGTGTTCACCATTTTAGTTGACGACGAATTAGAGCGTAATCCACCACAGTTGTTGTCTTTCAGTTATAAGGATATCATCACAAAGGATATTCGCATGAAGCTTTGCAACAATTAGTCCTGTTGTTTGAAAATGAAAACCTCTGGAAAATTCCAGAGGTTTTTTACATTGTATTGAGGAAAAATTATGAAAGAATTAGTTCCACTTTTAGTGACTATGTTTGTATTGATTGCGGTAGGTTTTTTAGTGCGCAAGCTTTCTATCGTAAGCCAGGAAGGACAAAAGTGCATGACCAATATGGTTATCTACGTCATCCTGCCATGCAACATAGTAAAATCGTTTTTAGTTGAATTGCCGGAGGGTGTCTTTGCTACTTTTTTGGCAGTGCTTGTCATCTCTATTATTATTCAAATCGTATCCGTTATCTTGGGAAAAATCCTTTATCATAAGGAAGAACCACAGAAGAAGGCCTCTTTACAATATGGCGTCATCTGTTCGAACGCAGGCTTTATGGGAAATCCGGTAGCGGAAGGGGTCTTTGGTTCAGTAGGACTTGCCATGGCAAGTATTTATCTGATTCCACAGCGAATCATGATGTGGTCTTCAGGACTGGCTGCCTTTGCCGGAGAGAGTGATAAGAAGCAGGTCTTTAAGAAGGTTATAACACATCCTTGCATCATCGCCTGTATACTTGGCATTTTGCTTATGGTTTGCGGAGTTAGTCTGCCTGAAGTTTTGATGAATCCGCTTTCTTCCCTTTCAAACTGCAACACAGCTATGTCTATGCTTGTTATCGGAATGATTTTAGCTGATGGCGATATTAAGTCTCTTTTGGATAAGAAGGTATTGTTCTATTGCCTGCTTCGACTGGTATTGATGCCTGCGGCAGTTTATGTGGGATGCAAACTTGCGGGTATGAGCGATTTGGTTGTAGGAGTTTCCACCATACTTGCTGCTATGCCAGCTGGTGCAACTACAAGTATTCTTGCTTCTAAGTACGATTGCGATGCCTGGTTTGCAACCAAGCTTGTGGTAGCTTCCACCATTCTTTCCATTGTGACACTACCATTGTGGTGCATTTTTTTGGTGGGATAATGGGTAAAGAAAAGCCAGTATACATCCGATATAAAAGATAAGTGATTTTGTCTGAAAGAGGAAAATTATGGTAAAAGGTCTATATACAGCAT
>CAVJBW010000294.1:0-2088 GCA_963647625.1 Lachnospiraceae bacterium | reverse complement strand
GCTTTATTATCCTAACCCGCCTAGATTATGCATCCGCTCTTAGACAATTTGAGATATCCGTAGTGGGACTTGTGATTACCCTCTTGATTCCTTTGTTTGTAAAAAAGATGAAATTTTTAAAAAAATTCACCTGGTTTTATGCAGTCATAGGAATTCTCCTTCTTGCAGCAGTAAAGGTGGTTGGTAAGACCAGCTACGGCGCCCAGTTGTCCATTAGCTTTGGGGGGATTTCCCTGCAGCCATCAGAATTTGTCAAAATCATATTTGTATTATTCGTCGCCTCTATGTTTTATCAATCCACGGATTTTAAGCAAGTGGTGAAAGCAACCATTGTTGCAATCCTACATGTGGGAGTGCTGGTCTTGTCTACAGATTTGGGAACCGCATTGATCTTCTTTGTCTCATATCTAGTCATGCTTTATGTGGCAACTCGTTCGGTCAAATATACTGGAGCTGGAATCGGAGTTGGCGTCATAGCAGCTCTGGTAAGCTACAAGCTCTTTTCCCATGTGAGGACGAGGGTGATTGCTTGGAAGGATCCTTTGGCTTCTTATTCTGGAAGTGGCTATCAGCTGTCCCATTCCTTATTTGCCATTGGAACAGGAGGATGGCTAGGTCTTGGCCTCTATAAAGGCATGCCAGAGTCTATCCCGGTAGTAAAGCAAGACTTTATCTTTTCGGCAATCTCTGAGGAGTTAGGAGGAATCTTTGCTATTTGCCTGGTCCTTGTGTGTGCATCTTGCTTTTTGATGTTTTTAAATATTGCCATGCAAATCAAAGATCAATTCTACAAGCTGATTGCACTAGGTCTTGGAACCGTCTATGGCTTTCAAGTCTTCTTGACCGTAGGTGGTGTTACGAAATTTATTCCATCTACCGGAGTTACTTTGCCATTAGTCAGTTATGGAGGAAGCTCTTTATTGAGCACCCTTATTATATTTGCAATTATTCAAGGATTATATATCTTAAGACAAGAAGAAGGAGCTTACCATGAAGCAGGGAAAAAGGAAACAAGACAAGTTACAGATCCTAGACTTTCACAAAGAACCCTTGAAAAATCAAAAAAACAACCAGACAAGCGGAGGAGAAGAAAGGGATTTGAGACACAGTTCGAAGACCTCGACTAGTCGTAATCGTGAATTTGGAGTAATTACCTATATCTTTGTAGCGATTTTCATTATCTTAATTGCTTATTTTGCTTATTTTATGGTCATGAAGAGCGATGATTATGTAAATTCTTCTTACAATCCTCGTCTAGATTCTTTTTCCAAAACCGTAGTAAGAGGAAATATTCAAACAGAATCTGGAGATATTCTTGCAACCACCAAAGTAGATGACAGTGGCAATGAAAGTAGAATCTATCCTTATGGAGAACTCTTTGCCCATGCTGTAGGCTATTCAAGCAATGGAATGGGAGGACTAGAACTTTCAGAAAATACCTACTTGCTACGCAGTCATAGCAATGTGGTAGAACAGATTGTAAATGATTTTAAAGAAGAAAAGAATATTGGGGACAATGTTATTACTACCTTGGATACTTCTGTGCAAAAAGCGGCCTATGAAGCCCTAGGTTCTTATGATGGAGCAGTCGTTGCCATAGAGCCTGAGAGCGGAAAAGTAATTGCCATGGTCTCTAAGCCTGATTATGATCCAAATACCATTGAAGAGCAGTGGGATGAGCTTACCTCTTCTGAGAATACCTCTTCGAAGTTACTCAATCGTGCGACACAAGGCAAGTATGCCCCAGGCTCTACCTTCAAAATTGTTTCTACTTTAGAATATTTGCAGGAACATAATGACGAGTACAAGGATTATTCCTATACTTGCTCAGGCAAGATTAGCCTAGGGGATACTTCTTTAAAATGCTACCATGGAGAAGTGCATGGACTAGTGGATTTGAAGGAGTCTTTCTCGGAATCTTGCAATGCTTCCTATGCCAATATGTCTTTAGGATTTTCTGCAAAAAAATATTCTGCCTTATGTAACAAATTACTATTGAATCAAAAGATTGATTTTACTTTGCCATCCTCATCGGCTAGTTTTTCTTATCAAAAGTCTGATGGGCAGGGCATGCTGATGCAGACAGCA
>CAVJBW010000293.1:0-2122 GCA_963647625.1 Lachnospiraceae bacterium | reverse complement strand
GAACCCACGTATCTAGCTTGGAAGGCTAGTGTTCTACCATTGAACTACACCCGCAGATGCCCAGTTCCGGAATCGAACCAGAGACACGAGGATTTTCAGTCCTCTGCTCTACCAACTGAGCTAACTGGGCTCACAGCAAGTTATATAATACATGAGGTGGCCCTAGTTGTCAATAGAATTATTCATTTTTCATGAGATTTTTGGCTAGTTCCAATATATATTGGCATTCTCTCTCATCTCTTCCTTCTACATTGAGCACCAGTACTGGATCATGAAGAGAGGCTCTAAGTAAAGCCCAGCCTTTTGCATCTGCCTGATCTACAGAGATTCGAATTCCTTCATAGGTCTGTGGCAATGTCAGTCCCATGCCTTGGGCATTTTGAGCAAATCGATTCAAGACCTCTTGTCCATAGGACTTATAGTCTTCCGCTTCTATGGTAAATCTTTCTTCCACATCTGCAAAATCAAAGGACATCTTACTGGTAAGACTATCTATTTTTTGTCCCTGATTTTTGCATTTTGCTAATGCAATCAGAAGTTTTACAGCCTGATAAGCGCCATCATCCAAGTAATAATTTTCCTTCATTGCTCCATGGCCAGAAGTCTCAATGGCCAAAGGAGAGATGATTCCGCTTTCATTTAGTTCCTTACATTTGTTGATTACATTCTTGTAGCCACGCATATAGCAAAGGTGTTTTAGTCCTAACTCTTCTTCTAGAAAGGCCTTTAAGCGATCTGAAGTAACAGAATCCGTCACAATGGTAGAGCCTGGATATTCCGGTGCAAGAATTGCTGCCATCATAGCGATCAAACCATCTCTATTTATCTTGGTTCCATCAGACAGGACCGCAGACATACGATCTACATCCGTATCAAAAATCAATCCCAGATCAGCCTGATGCTCTACCGTTGCCTTAACCACAGCGGCCATGGCTTCCTTGTCCTCTGGATTTGGGACATGATTTGGGAACATTCCATCCGGCTCTAAGAACTGGCTGCCAGTAGTATCTGCGCCTAGAGGCTCTAAGATCTTGCTTGCAAAGAATCCACCTTCTCCATTTCCTGCATCCACTAATACATGGAGACCTTTCAGTGGATGTTCATAGTCATCACTTTCTACTCCTGCCTTAATCTTCTCTCTTAGGTCTGTAGCATAAAGGTCAATCAAGTGATAGCGATCAAAATTCTTGACTTGATTCTCATCTGGAAACAGATCTTCTTTGCTTGCTGCTCCCTTTAGAATTTCTGTGATATCCTCTTTATCTAGTCCGCCTTCGATGGTAAAGAATTTTAGACCATTTCGATTAAAAGGCAAGTGAGACGCTGTAATCATAATAGATGCATCGAATTTGGTCTCAGGATATAAAATGGACATGAACATACTAGGAGTCGTAGCATGGCCACAATCGACCACATAAGCACCTGTGCTTAAGATTCCATCGCACAAAGCACTGCTTAGTTCTTCTCCACTAATTCTAGAATCACGGCCCACTCCAATCTTCAAGTCGCAGATTGCCTTGCCAGTCTTTTTACTTACCCAATCCACATAGGACTGTCCAATATTGTTCACTGCACTAAAGGTAAGATTAATGGACTCTTTCCCTGGCACACTAACTGCTACTCCGCGGATATCACTGCCATTTTGTAATTTTAAAAAGTATTCTTCTGTCATCTCTATTCTTCTCCTATTCTCTCTTATCACTACGATATATTTGAATCAATTGGTCACAAGCCTTCATTACATTATCTTGTAATAGAATCAGCTCTTCCTTTGTTGCATCATCAATAT
Organism: Lachnospiraceae bacterium; assembly: GCA_963647625.1. GTDB lineage: Bacteria > Bacillota > Clostridia > Lachnospirales > Lachnospiraceae > Eubacterium_C. Next base: position 333 of record CAVJBW010000293.1, on the reverse strand, counting down.
GAATACCTGCCGTCACGCTAACATTGCCTCCCCATTCATCAGCTAGAAGCCCAGCTACTTTGCGTGCAACATAATCATCCTTATGATCTAGAACAACAAGACTACTTACAGAAGCAGAATATTTCAGTTTCCTACCATCTGGCATACGACTACAGCCTAAGGCAACGGCACCTACATGTGCCTTCGTTCCACCGGTAATGGTAACCGATAGGTCTTCTCCGCAACAGATTGCTGTAAGGTTCACTTCATACTTGGTATTTTCTGCAACTATTATTTCCATAAATTCCTACTCCTATTCGTTTCTTTAGTATACCTTTTACCTTATTATTAGGC
>CAVJBW010000292.1:0-2128 GCA_963647625.1 Lachnospiraceae bacterium | reverse complement strand
TCTATAGTGTAACACGAATGGGAAGATAAAGGAAGAAAAAGTAGGGCAAATTTCCCATCGGGGGGGGGGTAAAACTGTGATAATATACAAAAATAGAAAGGATTTTTCATGAAGAATTGGATAAAAAGAGCTTTTAAAAATCATGGCTATTGCAACTCGGCCTTGGTAGCAGCCAACCTAATCGTTTTTTTGCTGCTTTCCTTCCTTGGAGATACGCAAGATGCCGGCTTTATGGCAAGTCACGGAGGCATGTATGCTCCTATGATTTTAGAAGAAGGCAAGTGGTATCAGCTATTTACTAGTTTGTTCTTGCATTTTGGGTTAGAACATCTGCTGAACAACATGATCATACTAGCCTGCATTGGCAACTATCTAGAAAAAAATATTGGACATATCCGCTATCTCATCTTGTACTTTGTAGCAGGAGTAGTAGGTAATGTTGCGTCTTTATATATTTCCGTGGAAAGAGAAGACCTAGCCGTATCGGCAGGAGCTTCAGGGGCCATCTTCGGGGTCATTGGTGGACTGCTGTGGGTAGTGCTTCTGCACAAGGGACGATTAGAACACTTGAGTACGAGGGGGCTTTTGATCATGATTGCCCTGAGCTTGTACTTTGGCTTTACCTCCTCGGGAGTAGACAATGTAGCCCATGTGGTAGGGCTTGTTGCAGGATTTGTAAGTGCCATGATTTTATATACCAGAAAGTATTTGCGCAGGCTTTGACACTGCCCTAAAAAATACTTATACTCAAAAGAGAGAACAAATAGAGTATCCAAGAAAGGAATGCCTATGAAGATTAATATTTATTATGGAGGCCGGGGGCTACTTGATGATCCGACTTTATATGTGATAAATAAGATAGAAGAAGTGTTAAAAGAACTTCGGGTAGAAGTGACTCGTTATAATATTTACGAACACAAAAATGCCATTTCTACCTTGCCTTTGACCTTAAAAGAAGCAGATGGAATCATTCTAGCAACCACTGTGGAGTGGCTAGGAATTGGAGGCTATATGCAGCAGTTTTTAGATGCCTGCTGGCTCTATGCTGACAAAGAAAAGCTCTCGTCGATCTATATGCAGCCGGTGGTTATGTCTACTACCTATGGAGAAAGGGAAGGCGTGCTGACCCTTGAAAATGCCTGGGAGATTCTAGGTGGCCTCTTGTGCTCAGGTCTCAGTGGATATGTAGATGACCTAGTGGCCTTTGAGATGAATCATGATTACAATCTCTTGATTGAGAAAAAGGCAGAGAATCTCTATCGCACCATCTCTCAGAAGATGAAGTCACTGCCTACTTCCAATCAGGCAATTACCAAGACGGTGCAAAGGACGCAGAAGCTAGAGCTGACGCCTCAGGAAAGTGAACAGCTCTCTCAGTATGTGTCGGACGATACCTATGTCAAGACCCAGAGGGAAGACATAGAAGAGCTTGCCAGCATGTTCAAGGAAATGCTTGGAGAGATGAAGGCTAGGGAAAGTCAGGATTATAGTCAGATTCTAGGAGAAAGATTTCAGCCTCAGGAGGACTTTTCTGCCAACTATTTATTCTGGATCGAGGGAGAGTCAGCACCTTTGCAGGTGTCGGTAAACAACCATATCGTGGAATTTGCCAGGGAAGAGAACCTGAATATAGATGCTTATGCCAAGCTTAATAAGGACCTATTAGACAATATTATTGCGGGAAAGATGACTTTTCAGAGGGCATTTATGACTGGCGAGATGACGGTAAAGGGCAATCTGAAGAATCTAAGAATGTTAGATCATATTTTCCCATTTTCTTAAAAAAGGAGAAGCAAGATGAAAGATCAAAATTGTATTTTTTGTAAATTGGCCAATGGAGAGATTCCTACTAGAAGTATCTATGAAGACCAGGACTTTAAGGTAATCCTAGATGCTGATCCGGCAACGAAGGGGCATGCCCTGATACTGCCAAAGGAGCATTACAGCGATATTTATGAACTAGAAGATGGCCTAGCTTCAAAAGTCTTTGTCCTGGCTAAAAAGCTAGCAGGCAAGATGACCAAGGCTTTAGACTGCGATGGTTTTAATATTGTACAGAACAATAAAGAAGTGGCAGGGCAGACGGTATTCCATTTTCACATGCACCTCATCCCTAGATATGTAGGGG
>CAVJBW010000291.1:0-2141 GCA_963647625.1 Lachnospiraceae bacterium | reverse complement strand
ATCTTTCCCTTATCTATGCCCATAGAATCTAATAGGCCAAGCCCATCATAGTCATTAACAAGATATTTTATAAAAGAAAAGTGTGAAAATTTGGTGAGCACTTCCTTAATATAACCTATGGATTGATCTTTTAGAACATAAGGCAAGGCCACTGCAAACTGCTTGTGAGGCTGGGCCCTTACTATAGGCTCAAGCTCCTGGGCCATCTGGCTTGCTAGGTCAAAGGATAAATAAATGGCATCCACTAATGGACTTTCTAAAGCAAGATGGAATTGGTCTTTATTGCTGACCCATACATTAAGGGCCGCCTTTTGATTGACCTTCTCGGGAAGGTTCACCATATAATCTTCTTTTTCCATAATGGAAATTTCATGACTTCTTAAAAGCTTCTCTTCTAGAGCCCCTATTCCCTGGCGTCTTAGCTTTTTCAATTCGCTTGCCGGATAGAAACACTGCTCTTCTACCTGTGCTTTAAAGTCTGTCATTTCAAAGAAAGTATTGCCGCAGGCCGAGATCTTTTTTTCTACTTCTTCTACGGTAAGTGGACGGTCCTTAGAAGAATCTACTACATTTCCTAGCACTTCCACTTCTATCCCTTTGCCTTGCAGTAAGAGATGCGCTCTTTGTCCGATGACAAAGTCTGCCTCTGCCTTAATGGGAATCTTTTTTTCTTCTATGGTAAAGTTCTTATTTTCTGTCCCACTTTTCTTGTGAGAGGGAGCTTGAAAAGTCACCATCTGTGGCCCCTTATGATCTTGCAGATAACCATCTGTAAATCCACAGCGATTTCCAGCCTTCATCAAGGTCTCCTTATCCTCAGAAGAAACCTTATATCGCTCTGGGGACTCTAAGGCAAGGTCTAGATATTTGCGATAGAGGGAAACCACCTCATAAGCATACTTGGTCTGTTTCATTCTCCCCTCAATCTTAAAGGAATAGGTTCCAGCATCTAGCATCTGTGGCAACAAGTCTATGGTCTGAAGGTCTTTTAGAGACAAGAGATATTGGGAATCCTTAGGATTCCCCTCTAAACAATAAGGCAGACGGCAAGGCTGGGCGCATCGTCCTCGATTGCCACTTCGTCCCCCAATCATAGAACTCATCAGGCATTTGCCAGAATAGCTATAGCACAAAGCTCCATGGGCAAAGACTTCAAGCTCTGCCTGGATGTGCTCATGAATATGTTTGATTTCCTGCAAGGAGAGTTCTCTCGACAAGACGATTCTAGAAGCACCAAGATCTTGCAAATATCTTGCCCCTTCTAGAGAAGAAATACTCATTTGGGTACTTGCATGCAATTCAAGACCTGGATATAGCCTTTTGGCAAATGCCCACAGCCCTATATCTTGAATCAAGAGGGCATCTAATCCATGTTCCACAAAAGGAGTCAAATAATCATAGAGCTTTTCTTCCATCTCCTTTTCTTTTAAAAGAGTATTTACCGTAAGATATATTTTCTTTTGGTGCAAATGGGCATAATCTAGAGCCCTTAGCAATTCTTCTTTGGTAAAATTCTTCGCATAGGCCCTTGCTCCAAACAGTTCTCCCGCAAGATATACTGCATCTGCCCCTGCTTCAAATACTGCCAACATGGTTTCATAAGAACCTGCTGGCGCTAACAATTCTGCCATTCTCATCTTCCTTTATTAAAAAGTAAAAAAGCTGAACCACTTTCCCTGGGAACAGCTTTTTTAAGTACTTACTTACTTTCTTTTGTCTTTTCTTTTCCCAAAAGGGCATCTTCTAGAGCCGTCTCTAGCTTGGCTTTTTGAAGCAATAGCTCCTTATTTTGGGACTCTAATTCCTTTAATTCACGCTGCAAATCTTCCTTCGAGATCTGCTGTGAAACCAATTCATGATTGGCATCATAAAGCTGCTTATCTTTATCTAGCATTTCTTTTTCGACTTCTGTTGCCGCATCCTTTGCCTTAAAATAATCATCGGCAATATTGATCTGCAATAACATGGTCCTTAGGTCTGCAGACAAACGAGCATAGCCCTCCATGGACTTTAACTCCTCAATCTTTTGATTTAGATAAGCTGCAACCTTTTGCAAATATTCGGGATTCTCATATCCACTCAAAGTATAGATCTTGCCATCAATAATAACCTGTGCATCTGCTCTTGTTGCCATATAATAC
>CAVJBW010000290.1:0-2160 GCA_963647625.1 Lachnospiraceae bacterium | reverse complement strand
GAGTATACTCAATTGACCTATATAAGAAAATAGTTAAAAAAAATCCCGTGTCTAAAAATCAGACACAGGATTAAAAATAACCATTTTTTAGACATTTTCACATAAATGTCTAATCACTAAGCTCTTCCATTTTTTTCACAAATTGCATCGGCAAGCCCTTCATGGCAATGCATACCTTCTTATAATCTTCCACATCCTCTTCCCTCATGCCATCATTTAGCCAAAGAAGTACTGCTCCAAAACATTCACATTTCAAGAGAATATGAATCATCTGCTGGTCGTGAGGACTTATTTGCTCTTCTCCAAATAATTGTTGACAGTACATTTGCACTGTATGCTGACACATTTGTTCCAAATACTCTTCAAAAATAACTCGATTCACTGAGTTATAAATATGAAGTACAGCCCGCCTATTATTTAAAGAAAATTCGATAATAAGTTCAAAGGCATCTTCTAAAGTCTCAATGGTAGGATTCTCCTCAATAATCTTTTCAACTTCCTCCGTGACAATAGACTGAATCAAATCCGGCAAGTCTTTGAAGTGATAATAGAAGGAATTACGATTAATTCCACATTCTTCTACTAGTGCTTTTATAGTAATCTGACTTAATGGTTTTTCCTCTAGCATTTTCCAAAAAGTCTCTTTGATCGCTTTTTCTGTAAAGTTCGCCATAGCTATCCTCCCACTATATTGTATCATAGCAAAAAGGACTTTTTTTCACAAGTTTATCCACAAGATCATGTGAAGTTTCCTATAAAAAAAAGAGGAAAAGCTTTCGCCTTTCCCCTCAAATTCTCTTATTAATCAAAGATTCTTCTTACTGCAACAATAGTGCGATAGTTCGCTGGAGAAGTATATTTGATTCCGTCTTTTCTATTAGATGCATGTACGATGGTGTTGTTTCCAACATAGATTGCTACATGACCGCTATAACATACGATATCTCCAGGCTTCATATTGCTTGTAGATACGCCCTTTCCAACACTTCTAAGTGCACTAGAAGAATGTGGAAGTGAAACTCCAAATGCCTTGTAAACACTCATAACAAATCCAGAACAGTCAGTACCATTTGTTAAAGAAGATCCTCCATATACATATGGATTTCCAACGAACTGACAAGCATAGGATACAACTGAGCTTCCGCTCTTACCTGAAGCAGAAGAATAAGTCTTACCAGAAGACTTTCTAGAACTGCTTGAAGAAGAACTTCTTGAATAGCTTCTAGTACTGCTTGAAGTTGAAGTACTTGTTGTTGTAGTCTCTACAGTCTCTTCTGTATCTGCTTGCTCAGCAGCAAGTCTTGCTTCTTCTTCAGCCTTTGATTCTGCAGTCTCATACTTTGTCTTGATACTTACATACTCAGCTGAAACATATCCCTTAGAACCATCAGAAAGCTTAACCTTTACCCAGTCTCCTGATTTGGTCTTCTTAATTGCTTTAACCTGATCACCCTTTGCTGCAAGAGAGATAACTTCAGAATCAGTCGATGCCTTTGCACGAACCTTTAAGGTTGTAGTCTTAACTGTTGCAACACGCTTACCAACTGACTTAGCAAGCTTCTCATTGCCAACTTCTACATAATCAGACTTAACCCAACCAGTTACTGATCCAGACTCAATCTTGGTCCAGCCATCCTTTGTCTTAAGAACAGTTGCTGCACCCTTATTATATAACTTGCCCACTGCCTTGGAATCTTCTGAAGCATGAGCACGAACATTCACATAGTCATTAACCTGAGCAATTGCTAAATCTTTATATTCAGACTTTACAGTATCTTTCTTCTTTGCTTCTGTTGCTTCCTTCTGTGCCTGAGCGGCTTCCTGTTGAACTTCTTCATCAGCATTCTCAATAGCCTGTGCCAAAGAAAGTGATGCACCTGCAATGATCTGTGTGTCATCAGATTGATTTTCACTTCCTTCAATAGCTGTAGCTAATGTAGTAGATGCTCCAGCTGTAGCAGCTCCAAAAGAAACTACTGTGCTACCAGATATTACCATCATTCCTGAAAGACATCCACATGTGAGCTTGATAAACTTTCTATTCATTATATCCTCCAAATTGTTAACTAATTGTTACAAATGTTACATTCTTTTAATTTCACTTTTTGCATTATAGCAAATATACACCCATCTGTCAAACCAAGAAGTAACCTATAGGAC
>CAVJBW010000289.1:0-2176 GCA_963647625.1 Lachnospiraceae bacterium | reverse complement strand
GTATGACTCCGCTTCTCTTTTGACTACTTTCTTAAGCCTAAACGCTCAATAAGAGTACGATATCTCTCGATGTCTACTTCCTTTAAATAAGAAAGTAATCCACGTCTCTGTCCGATTAACTTTAACATACCACGACGGGAATGATGATCCTTTGGGTTTGCCTTAAGATGCTCGGTGAGCTCTGCGATACGAGCTGAAAGAATAGCTACCTGAACTTCTGGTGAACCAGTGTCTCCCTCAGTTCTAGCGTACTCAGCGATGATTGCCTGCTTCTTCTCTTTTGTAATCATTTTGTTTCTCCTTTCGTTTCTTGCGCCACGAATACACAGCCGAAGGTCGGAGTGTCCTAAAACCGTGTAGGGGCTAAATCATACCGATTAAATATATCATAAGCCTAATTCCTTGTAAAGGAAAATCTTTGCAATATAGTGCTCAAAAATTTTTACAATTTATTACAAGTAGCTTACAACACAAATTGGGGATCTATAGAATGCATTGGAAATCTTAATTCCACTCTTTGGACTACTTGCATGCACAACCTGTCCATTTCCAATGTAGATTGCAACATGGTTAATCTTGCCATGCTTTCCATAGAAGAATAAATCTCCTGGCTGAGCATCACTTGCGTTGATCTTTGTTCCATAGCTTGGCTGTGAACCTGAATAATGTGGAAGTGAAATTCCAAAATGCTGATAAACCTTCATGGTAAATCCAGAACAATCCACTCCCTTTGTCAAAGAGGTTCCTCCCCAGACATAACGGTTTCCAACAAATTGTAATGCATATTCAACCAAATCAACACGGGTTTGTGAAACACCGCTTCCATAGCGAAGCTCCTCAAGTGTTGAACCAGTCTTAAATTTATTTGTCAAAGTAACATATTCTGCGTAAACATATCCGCTTCCATCGTCCACTTCAACTTCTATCCATTCATCGTCGTAGATAGAACAAACAACCAAGTCATCCGAATCATTGACAAGCTCTAAGATATTTGCATCTGTAGATGCCTCAGAACGAACTCGAAGACTATCGGTATTTACTGTTGCATAGGTAGCGATCAAATCATCCACCTTTGCAAGTGCTGCATCTCCTGTGATGATATACTCAGCACTTACCCAGCCTTCCACATTTCCTGAGGTAATTTGATACCAGCTGCCATCTTCTGATGTACTTACGATTTCGACTGCATTGTCATTTGTAAGTTTACCAACAACCGAAGAAGATGATGATGCTTCCTTGCGCACATTTAAGTTTCCATCAACCTGCGAAAATCCAAGATTATAATAGCCATAAATAGAATCCGGATCATATTCTTCAATCTGAATCAATGCACCTGTAGATGTATAATTGCTGTCTGATGCCACAGAAATTTTACTATAATCGTTAATATTATCAATTGCACCTGCGGTAAGTCCCAAGGATACACTTCCTTCTGTCAAGTCACCTAAAGTTCCGGCAACCAAGGAAGACTGCTCCCCATTCTTATCCGCAGAATTTTGCTTCGTTTGTACTGTTACCACGAGTCCAAGAACCAAAGAACATCCAAGTAAGATTGCAACTTCTCTCTTTTTCTTTGTAAATGAAATCATAAATCCTCCAAACAACGAACTTTTTTCCTAGTTTCCTATGGAGTATAGCAAGGCGCAGTAATATTGTCAACATATTTATGTAATATTTTCGTAATATTCTTTTGCCCAGGCAATATCTTTTTCCATCTGAGCCTTTAATTCATCCAGTGAAGAAAACCTCTTTTCGGGACGCATATAATAAAGAAAGGACACACGAATAACCTTTCCATATAAGTCCTGATTGAAGTCAAAAATGAAGGTTTCCACCCCAGTTGGGTAATCATCTCCAATGGTCGGCTTGTTTCCTATATTTGAGACGCCCATATATTCTTTTCCATCCACACGAACCTGTGAAACATAAACGCCCTTTGGCGGAATCACCTTTTGAGGGTCAATTGCCATATTAACCGTAGGAATTCCCATAGCCGATCCTATATGATTTCCATGGACTATCTCATTTTCTATAAAATAAGGATATCCTAAAAGTTTGCTGGCTGTTGCCATGTTTCCAGTTGAAAGTTCTTCCCGAATATAGGTACTTGAGATTTCTTTTTCCTTATACTTTACCTTTTCCTTGATCACATAGGAATAGCCATAAACTTCTGCAA
>CAVJBW010000288.1:0-2179 GCA_963647625.1 Lachnospiraceae bacterium | reverse complement strand
GTAACTGGCTCACCAATGCAGCCCTTGATCCATTCTGCCGTATTCCAGAATACAAGGTATGTGCAATTAAGCTAGAAAAAATTGAAAAATAATCTTGAATAAGATGTAATAGGACAAAGAACAAGGGCTAAGCTTTATTAGAGCTTAGTCCTTATCTTTTTATTTTCTTAAAATTGGACGGACCTAAGGGAAAATGCTATAATACCTCTTACAATAATACATATGAAAATGAGGACAAAATATATGGAGACTTCTAAGACAATCTTAGATTATGAAACCGTACATCTTGATGATGACAATGATGCTTTGATTATCATTGACCAGACCCAGCTTCCATCCAAGACCCAGCTATTGACCTTGAAGGAAGCAAAGGAGATCTGGGATGCGATCTATTTGCTTCAGGTAAGAGGTGCGCCAGCCATTGGAGTAGCTGCAGGCTATGGAATCTACCTTTTAGCAAAGAAGATTGACGCTAAGGATTATGAAAGCTTTTATCAGGAATTTAAAAAGCAAAAAGATTACCTGGATTCTTCTAGACCAACGGCAGTCAACCTATCTTGGGCGTTGAACCGCATGGAAGGTGTAGTGGTAGCAAATAAGGACAAGCCGGTAGAGGAGATTAAGAGTCTTCTTAAGGCGGAAGCTATGGAGATTCAAGCCGAAGATATTCGGGTCTGCAAGGCCATTGGAGAGTATGGACTGAGCCTGGTACAGCCAGGAGATGGAATCTTGACCCATTGCAATGCCGGTCAGCTTGCAACGAGCAAATATGGAACGGCAACAGCTCCTATCTACCTAGGTCATGAGAGAGGATACAACTTTAGAGTCTATGCAGACGAGACGAGACCTCTCTTACAAGGTGCAAGACTAACAGCCTATGAGCTTGAATCAGCAGGAGTCAATGTTACTCTAATCTGTGATAGTGCTTCTTCCACTGTTATGAGAAATGGATGGGTAGATGCTATCTTTGTAGGATGCGACCGAGTAGCAGCCAATGGAGATGTGGCCAATAAAGTAGGAACCGCCAATGTGGCAGCAGTTGCTGCTAGATACCATATTCCAATGTATGTATGCGCACCAACTTCCACCATTGATTTGAACACTCCAACGGGAGATCAAATCAAGATCGAAGAAAGAGATGCAAAAGAAGTCACTAGTATGTGGTATGAAAAGCCGATGGCACCAGAAGGAGTCAAGGTCTACAATCCGGCATTTGATATTACAGATCATGAATTAATTGCTGGAATTGTAACAGAATATGGTGTGGCAAAGGCGCCATATGAAAAGTCTTTAAAAGAAATTATGGAAAAGAAAAATCAATAAAAGAAACGAGGAAAAAATGATGGCAGAGAATAAAGAATGTGCAAGTGGTTGTGATAAATCAAGCTGTGAAGGATGTAGCTCATCTTGTGGTTCTAACGATCCACAAAGCTTCCTAGAACCATGTAATCCACTATCTTCAATTAAGAAGGTGATTGGAGTGGTAAGTGGAAAAGGAGGTGTAGGCAAGTCCTTTGTAACAGCATCTTTGGCAGCAACCATGGCCAAGAAAGGCTATAAAGTAGGAATCTTAGATGCAGATATTACAGGACCATCCATCCCAAGAATGTTTGGAATCAAGGGGCCAGCCAAGGCTTCCGAGGATGGAGTATTTCCAATCGAATCCAAAGGCGGCATCAAGATCATGAGCGTCAATCTCTTGATGGAAGATGAGGAAGCACCTGTGATTTGGAGAGGACCTGTCATTGCAGGCACCGTAAAGCAGTTCTGGAGTGATGTTCTGTGGGGCGACTTGGATTATCTCTTTGTAGATATGCCACCAGGAACGGGAGATGTACCACTTACTGTATTTCAGTCTCTTCCGGTAGATGGAATCGTCATTGTCACATCACCACAGGATTTGGTACAGATGATCGTCAAGAAGGCTTACAATATGGCAGCCATGATGGATATTCCAGTACTTGGTATGGTGGAAAATTATTCCTATATGGAATGCCCAGATTGTGGAAAGAAGATTTCGGTATTTGGAGAGAGCAAGATCGATCATGTGGCTGGCGAATTGGGACTAAAAGTGCTTGGAAAGCTTCCAATCAATCCTATGTATGCTAGCAAGGTAGACGAGGGAGCCTTTGAAGAGCTTGAAATCAACCAGTTAACTCAGGCAGGAGAAGTATTAGAA
>CAVJBW010000287.1:0-2181 GCA_963647625.1 Lachnospiraceae bacterium | reverse complement strand
AAGGGAAAGATGTAGCGGTACAGGTGACGACAAAAGCAGAAACTGTTTTCTTAAACCCAGAGGAATATAATATGCCGGAGGTAAATTCGGTTGTAAGTCTTTCTACAACAGATGAAATGTTTGCAATGCTCAGAAAAGGATATGTGGATGCCATTGCAGGACACGGTGCTTTGATCAATGAATTTGCAAATGGCTCGGATGCATATAGAACACTAGATGAAAGCCTATTTACATCAGAGCTTGGTGTAGCTTTTGAAAAAGGAACCCATGAAGAGCTTGTACAAGAGCTAACTGAAGTTTTGGAAACGATGAAAGAAGATGGCCGTATGGCTACTATTGTTATGAAGTATGGATTGGATCCTGAAAAAGTAATTTATGGGGGAGACCAGTAAAAATGAAAAATAAAAAGCTGTCAAAAGCCAGTACCCTTGTGCTGAGTGCACTTATTCTGATTGGCATTACGATTTTCTCTGTCTTTAATATGACTGATTTAAAGAATTTAGAGTCTGTATTAGATGAATCGATATCCTTTACTCAACTTCGTATCAATCGTTATAACAATTATAAAAATAATGACCAGGTTAAAAGCTTATCTCGTTTAAAAGATAAACTAGAAGCTTTAAGTCTATCTTTACAAGGGAAAAGTGATTATAGCGAAGAAGAATTAGAAGAATATGCTGGCAACCAAAATTTAACAGGCATACTAATACTAGATGAGAATCTTGATGTCGTAATGGAGACAAGTAATGCTTCTAATGACATATGGAAAGATGAAATTGAAAGTTCTCATGTAAAAGATATTGTAGATTATCCTGCAAAGACTTATGTAACCCGTATTGTAATGGATGATGTAACATATGATTTTGCGGCGGTGTCAAGAAGAGATGCAAAGGGATTAATCGTTGGATACTTAGAAAAGCATGATATAGCAGAATTGAATGGTGATATATCTATTGAATCACTATTAGCGGATTTTCCATTTCAAATGAATGGCCTTGTGGCGATTTGTGAAGATGATGTTATTGTTGGTAGTAATGAAACGGATTTGATTGGCAGCTCTTCTAGTGAATGGAAGGAAGCTTATCAAAATGACAAGAGCTCTGACAATATTATAAAAATTCGAAAAAATGGCAAAATATGGTATGGAAGAAGAGATTTGGCTGAAGACTATACGATATATATGTTTTTCCCAAAATCTCAGATATTCATGACAAGAAATATAATTACTCTTGTTTATACTTTAGTTTCGATATTAATTTTCTTGATATTGATTATTAATAGAAATAAATCAGAAAAGAATATAATGGAGAATGAACAGAAGCGTTTAAGAATTATTAACGCTATCGGACAAGCTTATTCTTCTATTTATCTGGCAAATTTAAAAACGCAACGTCTTGAAATAGTAAAAGATGTTAATCAAGAAAACGATTATAGGGAAATTGGTTCATTAAATAACGCAGATAAATTAGAAATTGTGGGTAATTACATTGCAGAGCCTTATCGAAATGATTTCCTCGAATTCATCAATTTAAATACAGTAGCAGAAAGATTAAAAGATCAACAATCTATATCTATTACGTGTCTTAAGAGTGATGGAAGATGGATAACATCTATAATCGTTCCTCAACGAATGGATAATAATGGTAATGTAGATGTTATTCTACTAGCAAATCGTGATGTAACAGAAGAAAAGCAGCGGGAACAGCAACAGCAAGAAGTTTTAAGTAATGCCTTAGCAGCTGCCCAGCAAGCGAATAAAGCGAAGACAACATTTTTAAATAGTATGAGTCATGATATTCGTACACCAATGAATGCGATTGTAGGATTTACAGCGTTGGCTCAAACCCATCTGGATGACCGTATCCAGGTAGAAGATTATCTCAGCAAGATTAGCACGTCAAGCAATCATCTGCTAAGCCTAATCAATGACATTTTGGATATGAGCCGTATCGAGAGTGGCACGGTGAAGCTGGATGAGAAAACAATACACATTCCGGATCTTTTGCATGACCTTAGAACCATGATTCAGAGCCTGATAAACTCCAAGAATCTGAATCTCTTCATCGATACACAGGATGTAGTACATGAGGATGTGTTAACCGATAAGCTTCGTTTAAATCAGGTGCTTTTAAATATAGTGAGCAATGCCATCAAATTCACGCAGCCGGGCGGGGATATCAT
>CAVJBW010000286.1:0-2210 GCA_963647625.1 Lachnospiraceae bacterium | reverse complement strand
GAATATTCTTCCTCTATTAGCTCCATCTTGTCTGCTTCAATCTTGGAAATATCCAAGATTCCATTTACTAGGGATAAGAGCATATTGGATGCACTATTGACCCTCTTTGCATAGGTGCGAATCTCCGGATCTTTGGATTTTCGAAGAATCATGGTATTGAGACCAATTACCGTATTGATTGGTGTACGGATTTCATGGGACATATTGGCAAGGAACGTAGACTTTGCCTTGCTTTCATGCTCGACTTCTTCTACTCTCTTCGAGATGGACTCCATCTCTGCCTTTTCTTCATTTACTACCTGGATGGTAAATACCACCTTTTCTAATTCCTGATTTTCCATTCGGTCCATGGCAAAGAAACGAAGCTGGCACCAACCATAGGTCTTGCTGATATATTCAAATACAATGGTATTTCTTCCATCTAATCTTTCTTCTATCGTCGTTAGGTCGCAGAATTCAACTCCCATCTCTAGATAAGCATCTTCGCAGTCATACTCCATCATATTTCGTAGTTGGGCGGAAGCTAGCATATTCTTTGGCCGAAGACTCTCAGACGCTTCATCTGCCACAAGAGGCATGAGTTCCTGGGTCTTTAAGTTGATGATATAGATAATGGAATAGATATCGGACATACTGAGGATTCCAGATTTTTTGATTTCCATCTCCCTTACCGCATGCCGATAGGTTACCTTAGAAACTATATAAATCATCAAGATCACAAGCCAAATAATTATAAGCATTGCAATAATATAAATATTATAGCCATCTTTGATCTGACGATCATAATTATAAGTCACTTCAAAATTACTAAAATCTGGTTCGTCTAAGTAATATACAATCATACCAATCGTGATTTCAGTATCTTTATCTAGGCTTGCTTCGTGATCTTTTGTGGAAGGATAATAGACGATATAATCCCCCTTAGATAGCGGAATCAATAAATCTCCCTGATACATATAATCTAAAGTGATTTCATCAATATCATAATCTCTAAGGTCTAGGGTCTGTACTTTATTCTCTCCATGAACATGCTGGTGAATTTCTACCGTTCCACACCAAGCCTGGTTGATATAGCAATCACTTTCGATATCAATTCGCATCTGCCATTTGTCTAATTTGTATGAGGAATGATTTACAAAATTCCCATCATAAGTCTGAGCTAACAGATTTACCTTTCTGCCATACAAGTCATAATCTTTTTTCACCCATTGACTCGTAGAGCCGGTTCTCTTGTCAAGATCCATGGTAATAGGACTATTTTCAACGCCTAGTTCATAGGTTCTTTCCACACTATTAAAATGTGTCACATATAGAATATCTCCCAAAAAAACTAGAATAATGATAATTGGCAAGATACATACCAATCTTTTGATTCTATGCATTCTGAGCTTGCTTACTTCCATAATCTTACCTCTCTTTATCTATTCACAGAGCTTTCCCTCATTTTACATACAGTCTAACAAGTCTATTATACCTATTTTCGAGAAAAAAGCAACAGTTTGTAGTACTTAAGTCATGCGCTTTTTCTGTATTTTTTGAAAAGGTTTTATGATAAAATAGAAGCAGAAAACAAAGAACGTTTCCGAAGGATAGGCCTATGAAAGATCAATTATCTATAACAAAATCCAACTTAAAAGAGCTCATCACTTCTTATTCTCTAGTATTTGATATTGTAAGACTAGTTGACCCTAGAAGTATGACTGTCTATACCCTTCAAGAGGACCAGTTGATTCAAGAGCCGTACCATTGCTACCATGTCTGGACCAAGACCGGGCGCTGCGACAATTGTATTTCAGCTAAGTGCTACACCAACCATCACAGATACTCTAAGTTTGAATTTATTGACAAGGATATCTATCATGTCATTGCTCAGAACATTCTGGTAGATGAGCAAGAATATGTTCTAGAAATCGTCACTTTAGTTCATGATGATGTTCTCTTGACTGCCTATGGGACTAATGATTTTGTTGACAAGATCACAGACTACAATCATCGCCTCTACGAAGATGAACTCACTGGCCTTAACAATCGAAGATATCTTGACGAGCGCTTTCCTATGGTGCTTAGCTCAGCTCATACAGAAGGCACATCCTTGACCACCCTTATGATTGATATCGATAATTTCAAGCAGGTCAATGATGATTTTGGCCATCCAGCAGGGGACCAAGTGCTTCAATTCGTTGCAAGCAGCTTGAAAAATGTATTTTATT
>CAVJBW010000285.1:0-2211 GCA_963647625.1 Lachnospiraceae bacterium | reverse complement strand
GTTTCAGGCAACTTAAGATAAATGCTTTCAATACGATTCTTGTCCATCTTTTCGATGCGAAAGAATAGTCCGTCTGGAGTTGTTAAGCTGTCTTGTTCATTTGGATTGTGATCTAGCTTTTCGAGAAGATAACCACCGATGGTATCATAGTCATCGCTAGAAAGAGGAAAGCCAATGTCTTGTCCTAAATCTTCTAGATTCATAATGCCTTGGACCATATATTCTAGTGGTCCAATCTGGGATAAAGCATCCTTTTCATTGGAGTCATACTCATCTCGAATCTCACCAACAATTTCTTCAAGCAGATCTTCTAGAGTGATCATGCCTGCCGTTGCCCCATATTCATCAAGTACGATGGCAAGATAGGCGGATTCTTTTCGCATTTGCGCAAATAAGTCATCAAGATTTTGATGCTCATATGTGAAAAATGCCTCCCGGATATAATCCCGGATGGAAAAATGGTCCGTATCCTCGATTAAGACTAAATCTTTGATATTTAAGATTCCAATTACATTATCTGTAGAATCCTCATAGATAGGAAGTCTTGTATGCATATTTTTTCGATAAATCTCAAGAACTTCTTCATAGTTGCTATTGAGCTCGACAAAGTCCATATCTGGTCTTGGAACCATGATTTCTTTGGCTTGAGCATCATCAAAATCAAATACATTGTAGATCATCTGGCGTTCTTCAGGTTCAATCATACCATTTTCATGGGAGTCATCAACGATGGTTTTTAGCTCATCTTCTGTCATTACATCATCCATAGAAGCTGTATTGGCATGAAATAGAATCAAAAATCCCTTGGAAATAGAATTAATAATGAAGATAGCAGGTCTTAAAATCGTAGAATAGACCTTAAAGAAGTAGCTAAACTTCATGGCAATCTTCTCTGCATTGCGGGTGGCATAATTCTTTGGAGTGATTTCGCCAAAGACGAGGACCACTAGTGTCAAGATACCAGTTGCAATTCCTGCTCCAAAACTACCGAATAGGTGGATGCCTAGTGAAGTAGCAATGGATGAAGCTGATAGATTCACAATGTTATTGCCGATTAAAATAGCACTAAGAAGCCGGTCAATGTGCTCTCGAAGCTGCAAGGCCGTCTGGGCTTTCTTGTTGTCTTCTTGAGCTAAAGTTCGAAGCCTTACCATGCTTACAGTGGTAAATGCTGTCTCTGATGAAGAAAAGAAAGCAGATAAAATAATTAAGATAATTACAATAATAAGTCGGATCGCGTCATAGGGGTCCAAATATATTCACCTCTCTAAAATAAAATTTAATCCATTATAGCGCATGGCAAGACAAATGACAAGATGTCCTTGTTATTTACAAAAGGGTGTGCTATACTATTTGCAATTAAAAGCAAAGTACAAAGGAGAGTGCGCTTTATGAAACATGTAAAGACATTGAATACAAAAAGATTACAAAATACTGTTAAAAAAGGCGGATGTGGTGAATGCCAGACATCTTGTCAGTCAGCTTGTAAGACTTCTTGCACCGTAGGAAATCAGAGCTGCGAACATAGCAAGTAAGAAGTTTACTTGAACTTAAGAGAATGACTTAGCAGACCGTATATTAACATACGGTCTGCTGTTATGTTAGAGAAATTTGTGAAAGGGAAGATGTAAAATGATACATCAGTTTAGAAATAATGGCTTTAATATCGTCCTAGATGTTAATAGTGGAGCTATTCATGTAGTAGATGATATTGTTTATGATGTCTTAGAGCTTTATGAAGAATGTTCTAAAGATGAAATAATAGAAAAGCTTTCTTCAAGTTATGAGAAGCAGGAACTTTTAGAGGCTTTAGAAGAAATCGAAGAGTTGATTGACCAAGGTATGCTATTTACCAAGGATGACTATGAAGATTATATTTTTGACTTTTCCAAAAGACCAACTGTGGTAAAGGCTTTGTGTCTTCATATTGCCCATGATTGTAATCTTTCTTGTAAATATTGTTTTGCAGAAGAAGGAGAATATCATGGACAAAAAAGAGAGCTCATGAGCTATGAAGTGGGCAAGGCTGCCTTGGATTTTCTAGTTGCCAATTCTGGAAGCAGAAGGAATCTAGAAGTAGATTTCTTTGGGGGAGAGCCTTTGATGAATTTTCAGGTGGTAAAAGATTTGGTGGCCTATGGAAGAGAGCTAGAAAAGACTCATGATAAGAATTTTAGATTCACCTTAACCACCAATGGAACGTTATTAAAT
>CAVJBW010000284.1:0-2211 GCA_963647625.1 Lachnospiraceae bacterium | reverse complement strand
CCTATAGGCTTGCCAGATACCATCTAAAAACTCATTGATCAAAGTCATCACTTCTTCCCAAGCGGTCCGGTCCTTACCTTGTCTTTTTTGATAAGCTTGCCATCTTTTTTTCAAATAAGTATTCTTTCCATAACCTGCCATAAGGTCTCTCATCTCTTGACTAATCTCTAACTTTCTTGTCTCGCTCTCCTCTCGCAAATATTTTATAAATATTCTTCCGCTGATAGATTGATTCTTTAAAATGTCATACATCTCTTTGATATAGGACATATCACTAGCTAGTTCTAGATAGGTGAAAAAATACAGATAGTCCTCTGCAAGATTTATTTCTGGCTGAAATTCCAGGAGCTGTAGTCTCTTGTCAGAAAATGGAAGGTTGATTTGCCGCGAACGCAGACGATCCTCTCTCATGGATAGCTCATGGATGGTAGCTTCTATAGGAAGGCTGTACTTGCCTAGCTGGTAGGACAAATAGACCCTTTGTCTGCCCCTTTCTTCTTCTAGCTGCATGACACAGCTCACCCCTTCTACTTGCCAAAACTCTTCTAGTTCTTCTAGGGTAAGGGAAGTTCCTACGTTGACGAGGGTCCACTTTTCCACAAAAGCACCCTCATGGTCTAGCAAGGCATCCATTGTCAGACTAGATAGCAGGATCTTGTCATTTTTCTCTAGTTTTTTTAGGATCTGTCCTAGAAGGTATCCATAGATGCGCCAGGCAATATTTACCTTGCGAATGACTGCATCCTTCTCAAGATAAGACAATAATGCATCATCCATCATAACCAGACTCCTATCATCCCTTGCAACTTTGTCATCACATTTCTTTCCTTTGCATATTGAATCAAATGAGGAATATTTTTCTCCTCATCTTGTAAATAGGCCCTTAAGGCCTTTTTAAAATGTTCATGGGAGAGATGATTTTCATGGCGAATACACTCTACCATCAGACGATCCTTATCATAAATAGACATCTTGCTTTGAGATAACTTGATCTGAGTAACTCCATATGACATTACTTTTTGCTCTGCATAATAAGGCTTTACCATAGGATATTCCATCTTAAATCTTGCCTTGGAAGTATCTCTATCTACTACAATATGCCAGGTCAATGGCCTCTGACTTAGGTATCCATATTCATACAAGGCACTTTCCAAGGTCAATATGCCATCTGGAAATAGCTGACAGATCAGATCTTCTTCTGATGGCTTTTTTTCGCTAAGGCAATAGATGCCCTCCCTTATTCGAAACAGGATCTCCTCTTTTACAAATGCATGAAGCATGCGAGTGGAAAATCCAAGTTCATAAAGTTCCTTGCTCTTCCATATCAGTTTTCCTTCGGTCACATCCTTTTCAAGCCCTGCAAATAGAGCTCTGCGAATCTTATTTTCAGCCATACTATTCTCCTTATCACTCATTTAGTATAACACATTTTACTCCTGAGAGCACCCTTGATTCTTGACTTTTTCATGGCTTATATTATAATAAAGACATCAATTATTGTCTTTATATGCAAAAGGAGTCATTTTATGTCTACCACAGAAAGTACAGGTCGCAAGACCCCTTCCAAAGATAAATGTCAACAGATTATCCGGCGAATCCTCATTACAGAACTGTTGGAAAATGGCAAGAATCGTCACTTCAAGGCGGCTACAGATTTTCTCACTTACTTTGAATCCCTCTATCCAGCCTCTGCAGCTCTAACCAAGCAGGTGCAACGATCGGTAAAAGCCATGGACCTTCCTAAGGATGAACAAGGTTATTTTATCATCAACAAAACTCATGAGCAATTAGAAGAAGACAAGTCCATTCTTCACCTGCTTCGACTCTCCCAGGCCAAGCAGGTAGACCTAGATCAGCTCACACCTGTTTTTATAAAAATAGACAATGCCTATAAGGAGGCTTTGATGAATCTTATTGGAACTTCCATAAGCTTTCAAGGAAAATACGAAGTCCTGCTTCCTGCTCATAATGGACTCTTATTTTATACCAGCAAGCCAAAGGAACTTCAGTTAACCCTTAATGAATTGTTTGCTAAACTATAGACAATTGGCGCAACTTACACATATTTCAATATATTGTCAGACTTAAAAGGTCGCATTTTAGCAAGTCTGTATATCAAAAAAGGAACAAGTAGTCTAGCAATTACTTGTTCCTTTTTCTTATTTTTGTCTTTTTAATCGTCTTTTTTTGTATTAGCGCCTTCTTCTACGC
>CAVJBW010000283.1:1159-2211 GCA_963647625.1 Lachnospiraceae bacterium | reverse complement strand
TTCCACAAATATATTGAAATAAGGCCCCATCTTCTTTTTCATTTTTACTAATGCTTTGGTATGAAGCTGGGAGATTCTAGACTCTGATACCTCAAGCACGCAGCTAATTTCTTTTAAGGTCATGTCTTCATAATAATATAATAAAATGACTTTTTTTTCTTTTTCTGTCAAGATTTCCAACGTTTCTTTAAGAAGTTTTTTTACTTCTTCCTTTTCAATCACTGTCTCAGGCTGATCAAAATGAGAATTGCTTTGAGGGTCCATAGCCGGTTCTACCCCTTGTTCTACATACTCATTTAAAGATACCACGTTGGTCACCTTTAGCTGTGATTGCCAATTAATGAGTTCATCCTGGCTAATTTCAAGATATTCTGCCACCTGCTCATCACTAGCTACCTGTCCTGTACTTGCCTCGATTTGCCTAATTGCTTCATCGATCTTTTTTTGCCTGGTTCTTACCGTTCTTGGAATCCAATCCATCTTGCGAATCTGATCTAAGATTGCTCCTCGAATTCTCAAAGAAGCATAGGTCTCGAATTTTACATCTTTTTTGATATCGAATTTATCAATAGCATCAATCAGCCCAAAAATCCCATAGCTAACTAGGTCATCATATTCCACATTGTAACCTAAATACATGGACAAACGACCTGCTACAATCTTTACTAAAGAGGCATATTCAATTATTATCTGTTCTCTCAATTCAGCTGTTGGATTTTTTCCATAGGCTTCCCACAGCTTTTGTTTATCAATAGTCTTCATATATCACCTCATATAACTAGATTTCTATTGATCTTCCGTATCGATATTAGATGGTTGCGACAAACCTTCATTCTCCTCATCATCCTCAGGCTCTTCTGGCTGGTCGCTTTCTTCTAGCTCATCGCTTTGTTCTTCAACAGGTTCTTCCCAAAGACTTTTAAAATTCTTTTCCACAATAATTTTAATTACTTCTCCAAGAATCAAAAAAACAACAAGTGTAATCAACAAGCGTTTTAACATTGTGGTAGAATCTACTTTATTTAGAACCGAAATCAAGCTAGATGCTGCAC
>CAVJBW010000283.1:0-1149 GCA_963647625.1 Lachnospiraceae bacterium | reverse complement strand
ATGCTGCACCGCCTATGAGCATGATAATAAGTGGAATTTGTTTTAATTTCATGAAATAACCTCTTATATTATTTTGGCTTCTTTTCCTACTGCTTTGACATAATAATCTCCATTGTCACAATGCAGTTCCACTGTTCTTCCATAATCAAGTCCACAATCCTGGGCTTTTATACGTATTCCAAGTTCTTTTAATTTGGCCTTTACCGCCGCCACATTGCGCTCACCTACATTTCCAATGGCCGACGAATTGCTGATTTCAAACATCTTAGCTCCTCCAGCAATCTTGGCAGTGAGGCGATTTTTGTTGGCGCCTTCTTTCACTAGCGCCTCTAGAAGCAGCTCTATTCCTGTATCTGCGAACTTGGCTTTATTGGAATTATTTTTTATTAGAGTGCTGTCTGGTAGCAATATGTGAAGTAATCCCCCGATCTTGGCAATGGGATCATATAGTGCGATTCCAACACAAGAGCCAAGTCCTAATGTAGTAAGCACATCTGGACTTTTTGCTACTTTATAATCTGCTATTCCGATCTTATGACTAGTTGCCATACTTTATTCCCCCTCAACCACTTATCTTAAATCTGAATGCCAAGGGCCGACAAAATCTTCTCGTAAGATTCTACATCTGGCATAAGAATAAAGTATCCATCAATCATTACTTCATCGCCAAATTTTGTTTCAATGAAAAGGGCATTATCCCCCATTTGACCAAATACAATGGCCGGTACGCTTAGTACTGCCGCTTCCATGTCAATCGCCAAGGATGGCACCGAAGGGGCAATTTTCATTCCTGTCAAACCAGAAAGGGCTGTTAAATAGGAGGCCCCGATAATATTGCCTATTTCCTTTAGTGCGGACTTGTCCATATCATCAAAGGGCTCTTTGTAATCAGGATCTCTCATCATTAACTTATTCACAAGATATCTAGCCGAATCCAAACTCAGAATAAACATCATACTTCCGGAAATATCTTCCATCACTTCAAGGTAGATCCCTGCCACAACATCTTCTTCTGGTCCAATTGCTGTTGGAAGTTCTTGGCAGTCCATAAGGCGTACGCTCGGCACACTCATATCTACTTTTAATCCTAACATATTTGCAATCGCTGTTGTAGCATTTCCAGCTCCAATATTTCCAATTTCTTTTAAT
>CAVJBW010000282.1:0-2216 GCA_963647625.1 Lachnospiraceae bacterium | reverse complement strand
GGAGTAGAAAGCGCCATTCGTCAAAATGATGATATGGAGCTTGTAGCAATCTTGACTAGAAGAGATCCATCCTCTGTAAAGCCTGCAACCCCAGGAGTAAAGGTATACTCTGTTGATGATGTAGCTTCCTTGAAGGATGAGATTGATGTACTAGTGATTTGCGGTGGTTCTGCAACAGATCTTCCAAAGCAGACTCCTGAGTATGCTCAGTATTTCAATGTAATTGACAGTTTTGATACTCATGCAAATATTCCACAGCATTTTGCAAATGTGGACAAGGTTGCCAAAGAAAATAATCATGTAGCCTTAATCTCTTGTGGATGGGATCCAGGCATGTTCTCTCTTATGAGACTTTATGGAAATATTGCTTTGCCAGAAGGCAATGACTATACCTTCTGGGGCAAGGGTGTAAGCCAGGGACATTCCGATGCCATTCGTAGAGTCAAGGGAGTCAAGGATGCTCGTCAGTATACGATTCCAGTAGACTCAGCCTTAGAAGCTGTAAGAAATGGAGAAAATCCAGAGCTTACAACTCGCCAGAAGCATACTAGAGAATGCTTTGTGGTAGCCGAAGATGGTGCTGACTTAAAGCAGATCGAAGAAGACATCAAGACTATGCCAAATTATTTCTCTGATTATGATACCACCGTACATTTTATTAGCGAAGAAGAATTGCAAAGAGATCATGCAGGAATTCCACATGGTGGATTTGTATTCCGTACAGGTGTAACCGGTCTAGAAAAAGAACATAAGCATGTAATTGAATATCGTTTGAACTTAGATTCTAATCCAGAATTTACATCTTCGATTCTTTTGGCATTTGCAAGAGCAATTAATCGCTTATCCAAAGAAGGATGTGCAGGATGCAAGACTGTATTTGACATCGCCCCTGCATATTTAAGTCCTCTGTCAGGAGAAGAATTAAGAGCACATATGCTTTAAGCATAGGACGATATCTAACACGTGGGCGATTTTAGAATGAAACAGATTCAGAGATGGAATTGAACATGGGATGAACTTGTGGAAAAAAGAATATTTGCAAGTCAGATAGCAGTGAATGGAAAGGGCCGTTTGCTGCTATCTTTTTTATCTTATAAAAATTCATTTCCATAAGATAAAAGTGCTTTTTTTCTATGGAAAAATGATTTCAAAGTGCTATACTTGTCAAGAATATGTGAGGCAGTTTTGTTATGGAAGAGAAAAAGATTAACTTATACCAGAGATTTTTACATCACAATATGGCAATCGTGGGAGGATTCTTAGGAGCCTATGCAGTCTTTTTTCGAAATGACTTTTTGGGAAATGCTCAGACCGCCAATTTGATCTTTTTTGTATTTGCCATATTAGGGAGAAATCCCAAAGAAGTGGCTCTAAGAGCCGGAGGGCTAGGCTTATTCGTAGGAGCAATCCTGCTGTATGTTTATATCGAAAAAAAATTAAAAAAAGATAGCAGAATCTTTGCCCTGGTCTTTGACTTGGCTGCGATTATTTGCCTAGGACTTATGCCAGTGAAGATGGATCCGGTGCTGGCTTTGTATCCCATCTTTTTTGCTATGCCCTTTCAGTGGAATGCCTTTGCAAGTGTCTATGGCTATTCTAGTGCCACCATATTTTCCTCTAATAACGTAAGGCAGGCCACATTGGCCCTTGGAGAATATCTCCTTGAAAAGGATAAAAAACACCTTCACAAAATGGTCTTTTTTCTAGGGTCATTGATAGGATTTTACCTAGGAGTAGGACTTGGGTATGTAGGGGCCACCAGACTAGGGATAAAAAGCATTTTTGTAGCCCTTATTTTCTTGCTGTGGGCCAGCGTACTTCTTGTTTTGTGTAGGAAAAATGAAGAAAAAAAGTTCAAAAAAGCGGGAATATCTTGACAATCTGACTACTTTTTCATATACTCTGATGGTAAACAAAGGCACAACCTATGCAGTTGTGCTTTTTTTAAGAGATACTACTTTAGTATTATAAAGTGATAAAAGAACAAAGAATCTATATGAGAGGAGAAATTAGATTATGAAAAAGAAGATTGCATTATTATTGACTTTATCATTAACAGTAGGTGCCTTTGGCGTAACCTTATCTGGATGTGGTTCTTCTGAGAGCACAACCAAGGAAGCAACATCTACGAGCAGCAGTGAAGATCAGCAGGAAACAAGCGAGACCATTGATATCTCAGGGGTTCAGCTGATTAGTGATGGTGTATTAACCATGGG
>CAVJBW010000281.1:0-2229 GCA_963647625.1 Lachnospiraceae bacterium | reverse complement strand
TCCATTGAAAGGCACGGTAGCAGACGCCCAGAGCGATGGAATTGCCATGGTATTCCAGGAGTTGAATATTTTGCCGCATTTAAGCGTGCTTGAAAATATATTTATTGCAAATGAAATTGTAAAGAAAAATGGTCTTTATGACTGGAAAGCGATGAGAAAAAGGGCCAAAGAAGTCATGGCGGAAGTGGGAATTGAACTAGACTTAAATGAGAGAGCAGGCAACCTTCCCGTAGCCATGCAACAGATGATAGAAATCACGAGAGCCTTGAACTTGGAGTCCAATGTCTTGGTGCTTGATGAGCCAACTTCATCCTTGACTATGCAGGAAACCAAGCAGCTTTTTGAACTGATTGAACGATTGAAAAAAAGAGGTGTGGGAATGGTTTATATCACCCACCGAATGTCAGAAGTCTATCAAATCTGCGATCGAATCACCTTGCTAAGGGATGGAAAGAATGTATTTACCGATGAGATTGCCAATGTTACCAATCAAAGACTGTTAGAAGGAATCGTAGGATCTAGTCAAACCAACCAATTCCCTGAAAAAAATAGAGACCTTGGTGAAGTGATCTTTGAAGCAAAAAATGTCACATTACCAGGAATGTATGAAGATGTCAGCTTTGAGCTTCATAAGGGGGAGATTCTAGGATTTGCCGGTCTTGCTGGTGCAGGAAGAACAGAAATTGCCAAAACAATCTTTGGAGTCTATCACCAAAGTCAAGGAGAATTTGCCTACAAAGGAGAGACCCTAAAGGTGCATTCTACAGTAGATGCAGTAAAGCAAGGAATTGGCTATGTAAGTGAAGATCGAAAAGCGGAAGGTATTTTAGCCGTTCGCTCTATTAGAGAAAATATGTCAATTGCCAATATGCACCATTTGACAGGCAAGTGGGGCATAAAAAAGGATCAAGAAAAAAAGGCAGCCCAAGAACAGATTGATAATCTGAAGATTAAATGTGGTGGAATGGAGCAGGCGATTGAGCGACTCAGTGGAGGAAACCAGCAGAAAGTATGTCTAGGAAAATGGCTGATGTCTTCGCCAAAACTTCTTTTATTAGATGAGCCAACAAGAGGGGTTGATGTAGGTGCAAGAGCCGATTTTTATAAGATCATACAAGAACTTGCCAAAAATGAGATTGGCGTGATTGTAATTTCTTCCGAGGAAGATGAACTAATTGGCTTATGCAATCGAATTATTGTTATGCGTGAAGGCAAAAAGGTGGGAGAATTCCAAGATACCGAGCCGGATTTGAAGCAAAAAATGTTGCAGCGCATGTTGGACATTTCGTTATAAGGGAGGACATATTTATGACGACATCAAAAGGAAAAGCATTTTATAACAAGTGGGGAACCTATATTATCCTAATCGCCCTGGTGGTTTTCTTTTCAGTGGCAGGAGATGGATTCTTTAGTATTTCCAACTTAACTAATATCTTAAGAACGGCAGCGGTCTATATTATATTTGGATGTGGAATGACCTTTGTCATGATCTCTGGTCGAATTGATTTGTCGGTAGCATCCATTGCAGCTCTATCTGGCTGCTCTACCGCTATTATGATTGAAAGAGGCATGCAGCCACTTCTAGCAGCCATTATTGGTCTAGTGATTGGTATTGTGTGTGGATTTGTAAATGGCCTATGTATTGCCAAGCTAAAAGTTCCATTTTTTATTATGACCGCAGGTATGATGTATGCAGCAAATGGTTTGGCCTTAGTACTGACCAAGGAAACTTCCATTGGAATCCATGTGGATAAGTCAAAGTATCATGTTGGATTTGACTTTTGGGGAGCAAAGACCTTTGGTATTATCCCATCCCAGTTTATTGTAGCAATCATCTTCTTTGTCATTTGCCTATTCTTGATTCGAAATACCAAGATGGGACGTTATACTTATGCCATCGGAAGTAATGAAAAGACAGCAAGACTCTCAGGTGTCAATGTAGATTTATATACAATTATCATCTTTACCTTAAATGGTCTAGCAGCGGCCCTAGCCGGTATGGTACTGACTTCAAGACTTCATACTGGTTCACCAAATATTGCAGACGGTGGTTATAATATTTTGGCAATTGCAGCGGCTGCCATTGGAGGAACATCTTTAAATGGTGGAGAAGGTAAGCTAGGAAAGACCTTAGTTGGTGCCTTTGTTATCTGCGTGATTAGTACAGGACTTAATATTATGGGTATTTCTTCTTCCAACCAAAAGATTGTCATTGGAGCAGTCCTAGTA
>CAVJBW010000280.1:0-2231 GCA_963647625.1 Lachnospiraceae bacterium | reverse complement strand
AAATAAAGGAGCAAGAACATGGAAGTAGCAATTGTAACGGGAGCTTCAAGGGGCATTGGAGCCGCTATTGCTAAGAAATTAGCAGAAAAAGGGAATATGGTCGTTGTGAATTATTCCGGGAACAAACAGGCCGCAGACCTTGTCGTAGATGAGATCAAAGAAAATGGCGGCCAAGCAATTTCTTATCAGTGCAATATAGCCAATGAAGAAGAAGTAAAAGAAATGGTAGATTCCATCGTAAAGGAATATGGACATGTGGATATTCTTGTTAATAATGCTGGAATTACAAAAGACAATCTTCTAATGAAGATGAAAAAAGAAGAATTTGACCATGTTCTTGATGTGAATCTAAAAGGTGCTTTTTATACTATGAAAGCCGTATCAAGACCTATGCTTAAGGCAAAAAAAGGATGTGTGGTTAATATTACATCTTATACTGGTATGCATGGAAATCCAGGGCAGATGAATTATGCTGCTGCCAAGGCTGGTCTTATCGGAATGACCAAAACCATGGCTAAGGAATTGTCTAGTAGAGCCATTCGCGTCAATGCAGTAGCTCCGGGATTTATTGATACAGACATGACAAAAGCTTTAGATGACAAAACAAGACAGCTAGGTCAGGATATGATTCCTCTTGGAAGATTTGGCAATCCAGAAGAAATTGCATCTGTTGTTGCATTTTTAGCGTCACAAGAGGCATCTTATATTACCGGTCAGGTAATTAGCGTAGATGGCGGACTTAGTATTTAGTTGGAGGATAGCATGAGAAGAGTCGTAATTACTGGAATGGGAAGTATCACTCCTATTGGAAATGGAATCGAAGAATACTGGAATGGTCTCAAACAAGGCCGTCTTGGATTTGGAGAAATCACACAGTTTGATACAAGTGATTATAAAGCAAAATTAGCAGCTAGTGTAAAGGACTTTGATCCTAAGGAATATATGGATCCAAAAGCAGCCAAAAGAATGGAACTGTTTTCTCAATATGCAGTAGCAGCTGCAAAGGAAGCTTTTGATCAATCAAAGATTGATATGAGCCAGGAAGATCCTTATCGTGTAGGTGTATGCGTAGGCTCTGGAGTGGGAAGCTTGCAAGCAGTAGAAAGAGAATATGAAAAACTTTTGAATCGTGGACCATCCAAGGTAAATCTCCTATTAGTACCAAAGATGATTACCAATATGGCTGCTGGAAACATTTCTATTCAGCTAGGTTTAAAAGGGAAAAGTATCAATATTTCCACAGCATGTGCAACGGGAACACATTGTATCGGAGAGGCTTACCGAACCATTCAATGTTCTGATGCAGATGTAATGGTAGCCGGCGGAGCAGAAGCTACCATTACCCCAATCTGTATCGCAGGCTTTTCCAACCTTACAGCCCTATCCTTTAGCCAGGATCCTACGAGATGTTCCATTCCTTTTGACAAAGAAAGAAATGGTTTTGTCATTGGAGAAGGGGCAGGTATTATGGTTCTCGAAGAATATGAACACGCCAAGAAAAGAGGTGCACATATTCTTGCAGAAGTCGTTGGATACGGAGCAAGCTCAGATGCTTACCATATTACCTCTCCAGCAGAAGATGGTATGGGGGCTGCTCGTGCCATGGAAAATGCTCTTCGTGAAGCACAAGTTGCACCAGAGGATCTAAATTATATTAATGCACACGGCACAAGTACCCATCACAATGACTTATTTGAAACAAGAGCAATTAAGATGGTATTTAAAGAACATGCCAAAAATCTATATGTCAATTCAACCAAGTCCATGATTGGACATTTGCTAGGTGCTGCCGGTGCTGTTGAGGCAATTGCCTGTGTACTGCAGATGAATCATAGTCTGATTCACCAGACCATGGGTTATCAGGTGCCTGATGAAGAATGTGATTTGAATTATGTAACAGAGGGATCTATTGAAACCAAGATTCCATATGCCATGAGCAACTCTCTAGCTTTTGGTGGACACAATGCTACATTGCTATTTAAAAATGTAATGTAAAGGAGAAAAAAGATGGAATTTGCTGAAATTCTCGAATTAATAAAAACAGTTTCTGACTCAAAATTAACTGAATTTTCAATAGAACATGAAAATTATAAAATAAGTATGGGAAAAGCGTTATCCGATGGTTCTGTAGTAGTAAGAGAAATGGATTTTGCAAAGCCAGTTCTAGTAGGGGATACGGCTACAATGCAAGCAAGCCCAGAACAAGACACTTGTATTCCACAAGAGAATCT
>CAVJBW010000279.1:0-2240 GCA_963647625.1 Lachnospiraceae bacterium | reverse complement strand
CTCCATGGCATGATAGGTAAATACATACCCTCTATAATCAAAAGTCTGATAGGTAGGATTATTCTTTCCTGCCGGCGCACCATTGCCAATAATTATCAAAATTTCTTCATTAGCATTCTTGTCAAACGCAGCCATCTTCTGCATCCAGTCCGACACAAATTTAAGTTTAGACATATCGCCATCATTTCTCTGGTCGCAATAGTTATAGCCAATGATAACTTTCAATGGACATCTTACATGAACAAGTTTGATGACTTCATCCATCCAATCATGTTTATTATTTTCATGTTCAACAGCAATCTTAAGTTCCCAAAAGTGGCGATTCAATCCAATCTTTTTTGCAGTCTATGCTGATAACCAGTGCAATCGATTCTAAAATATTCATGCTGTGGAACAAGTTTCTTATATTCCGGATGCTCACTCAAATACTCCGCATTTTCAGAAATAATGTCCTCGTCTACATCAACTCCCGCAATAATATTATGGATAATGTTCTTATTCATCAGCTCCGTATAAGTTGCTTCATAGCCCCTATAGATATCCAAATATGTATTCTCTCCGTCTGCCAATTCTGGCGTCGTTGGAATCTGTTCTGGTCTTACCACCGTCTGTTCATTAGTTGCATTCAAAAACGCTTCATAAAATTCCTTTGCATTCATCTTTTCTTCTCTTTTTTAGTCCTTAGTCAGTTATATTTTTCCACCGTGCCGGCAATACTGTCTTTTATTCTCTTTCTTAATGATTCCGGCTCTATAACTTCAACATATGGCCCATACTGCAGTGCCCAGAAGAACATTGAATCTTCTATCTGCCCTTCTACCTCAGTATTTCTAATTTTAAAGTCCTTCCCCAGCCAGTCTATGAGTTCATTCATCATATCTGCCGGGGCAAGCAATTTCACCCTTACACTCGGGCAACTGAACATATAAATGTGCTCTGCCATATGTTTCGGCATATTGTAGCCATTTGCAAAATCTTTTATTTCCTTTTGTAGCTTTACCTTTGCATCCAGGATTCTCACGTCCGTCATCTTATCCAAGCGAAAATGAGCGATATCGTCGTACTTATCATAATTACCTATCAGGTAGTATTTTCCATTATTTGCCACCATCTGATATGGATTAACAATGTATGGCTCTTTCCGGCGAGGATGCGACTTAAAGTCCGTTCCATAACTGTTGTAGACAAAGCTGATCTTCTTCTTTGATGAGATAGCCTCATTAACTGTATCAAGAGCGTACATTAGCTGCTTATTGTCCGCACCTCCAAATGTTCAGTTTTAATTGTAAATCAACACTCTGCTTGCTCTTTTCCATATCCAAATGATCCAGCAATCTTATCAAAGAACTGCGCCCAGTTTTTTCGTGTATTATTCTTATTATCTTCAAGATATGTCTGAATAACACTTGCTGTGGTCAGATCCGCATCAAGTACTTCATCACCATAATGGGATTCGCCTAATATCAGTATTCTATTATCCTTCGGAATATTACTGCCCTGCCACACGCCCTTATACATTTATTCACCAGCTTTCTACTATCTGTACCAGAATGAAATTTTAATATCAGAATCCTTATACTCTTCTCCTGAAATTGAGAAAACGATATTATCTTCCGCAATCCCAATACTATTAGCAATTCGATCAACTAGCTCTGACATATCTACAAGAGAAAATTCATCACTTTGAAAATGAATAAAAAGGGAATTTCCACAATCCGCAAGATTTTCCTTAACCCAGGATTCAATATTGTTCACCACATCATCCCTTGATATACACAAATTTCTGTAAGTACACTCATCATCCAATACAGGCCTTATATCAGCAAAATCTGCATCCAATATTTGCATGTCCAATAAAAACGAAATCAATGATTTAAGATGAGAAAGCATATCTTCATTTCCATCATGAATCAGTATCTTTTCATTATCCACAATCATTGTAACTTGACCATTTTGACTTGCATCCAACACAAAATCAAATTCATTACAATTTACCACGTCAATATTTTCAAACCAGGTGATTTGTGGTTCATTAAACTGACCTTTACTATCAACTGCTCCTACTATTGCTATTTTTCCGTCATCCCATCTTGGCATTGCCATAAATATCATCTCCTAATTTTTTACACTAATTTTGCTTAATAACAGTTGCCTTATAAGAAATTATCCCAGCCATATTCCTCATCAAACTTGATATAATCACAAAAATCGACAGTGTAAAAATTATATTTTACATGAAC
>CAVJBW010000278.1:0-2248 GCA_963647625.1 Lachnospiraceae bacterium | reverse complement strand
ATATATGTCCAACAATCTATATAGATAAAATGTTCGAAGCGATAGAAGAGCAGACGATGACGATTACGGAAGTGGCAGAACACGTTGTAAATCGCTATAAAAAAGGCAAAATGGAACAGCCAGATATCGACATCGATAAAATTTTTAATAAAGATTTTGTATTAGAACATGTTGAGTGTCGACTTGTAAACGCTAAAAAGAATGCAGAAATGTTACAAAATGTTCCGCACAAACTGTTTCTGAACCTCGCAGTTGTTTACAAAGTGGTGCTGGGGCAATATTCAGATGCAACAGCAAGTTATGTCCTCAATAAAGACATGGTGCAAAAGCTTGAAATCGGCATGGAAGAATTGGATTCTGCTGCATTAAAAAATACTGAGGCAGTCGGGTTTAGCGTATTTACTCTCCCAAGTTTTTTAGGATTTGAAGATGATGAAGCGGAAAAAATGTATGTGCTGACAAACAGTAGAAAACAGGACGGAGCAAACATTCTTCTGTTCCTAAAGGAAATTAAAAAAGTGGCTAATGCACTTGATGAGAATTTGTGGATTATCCCATCAAGTATCCATGAAGTTCTTGCAATCCCTGTTTCATCATGCGAAAAGGAATATGTAAATATAATGATTCATGATGTAAATGAAACACAAGTGGAACCAGAGGAAAGACTTGGAGATGTAGCTTATAAATATAACAAAGAAACTGGTGAATTAGAAATCGCATAAAGCGAAAGGAAATTTATGTAAAAAAGGAGGTTTAAATACATGAGGGTGACAGAGTACAAAATGATGCTTGATGGCGATAGAAAGAATATGCTTGTGAAAGAAAGAAGTACTTACTGCAAGCAGATTGATTCTCTCAGAAGCCCAGAGACAGTTACTTGGATGATGAATACAGTAGTACATGCAGAGGAACTTGCAGAAGAACATGTATGGCTGCTTGCTATGAACGTCAAAGGTAAATTAATAGGGATGTTTGAAGTCGCACACGGAACTGTGGATGGTTGTATGTTATCCCCAAGAGAAGTGTTCACAAGGGCATGTGTATGTGGGGCGGCAAAAATTATCATAGTACACAATCACCCTAGTGGAGAAGTTGAACCATCAGGACAGGATAATTCCATAACGCAGAGAATTGCAGAAGTTGGTAAAATTATGGGAATTAATCTCATCGATCATATTATCATTGGAAATCGTACTTGTTATTCATATGCAGAAATGGAAAACAAAGCACTGAAAGGAATGGGTATATAAAAATGAGTAACAAGGAAAAATATACGATAGAAAATCTCACAGCCTATAACGGAAGTGAGATTTTAATAGTAAAATCAAGAGATTACACACATACGCAATATGACGATATAGTCGCAGATTGGAGAGAAAATTTCTCGAATAATGTATGGGTAGACGAAAATAAAGAGAAATCATTGTTGACTTTGCGACATAATTTAGAGTGGCTGAAGGATTTAGCAGAAGACTTATTGATTAGATTTATTTGTTGGGTATTGTTTGAACCAGAAAGCGAAACGCAGAGGAGGGAAAAGTATTGTGGAACTTTTTAATACAATATCAATAAACAATTTCTATGCAAATAAAGAAACAGGAAGGAGTTGGTGGGATGTATAGAAAATCAAAGGAACTTAGAGAGGCAGAAGCTGATCTAAAACGCAACGGTTATACTTGTGTTGAAGTGACTGGTAGTCACCATAAATATGTGAACCGATATACAGGTGAACATATCAGTTTACCGTTGCATTTAAACAAGATGGTAAAAAGAAGGGAGTGGAAAACACATGGAATCGTTTAAAACAATACCGATTGTTGTAGACACAGGGAAATATGTGTTTCATGTGTCAAGAAACGTAAAAGTGTTTCACAGGGCTGCGCAGGTAATTCTTTCTCCAGAAAGTGAAAGAGAAGTTATTACAGAATTTAAACGCAAAGGATATGAAAAACCAATGGTAAAGGTAGATATGAAAAAAATCAAATTAAGGAGGATTTAAAGATGAGTAATTTTATTGCGCTTGAAGAGAAAAAAGAATATGCATTGATAAAGAACTTGCGGAACGGTGAATACATTGTCGCCTGTGGTTATGATGACACTAAACCAGATGGTGAAAAATGGGGGTCGGGAATCTATTTTAGTGTCGGTATAAAAGCACTCGAAAGGGCAGTTGAGTTCTTCAGAATAAGAACAGAGCGAGAATATATATCAAAAGCAAGGTTGGAAGAGCTTGCAACACTGCTTGTTG
>CAVJBW010000277.1:0-2259 GCA_963647625.1 Lachnospiraceae bacterium | reverse complement strand
CCCTAATGTGACATAGTCACTTGCCCTATACTCTACTGGCGTAATTTCATAATACTCATTTGTTGCTACCGTTTCACTATCTTCTGATGAAGATGTAGCATCAGAAGCACTTCCGCAGGCTCCTAAGGATAACAACATTCCCCCACACAATAATAAAGCAATAAATTTTTTCATGATTAGCTACTTTCCTCTCTTTAGATTTTTGATTCTTTTATTTATGTGGGAACAACCACACTATTTAAGATTTCTTTGATAATCTTATCTGGTTTTTTCTTCTCTGTCTTGGCTGCATGGGTCAAAACGATGCGGTGAGCTAAGACATAAGGTGCTAGATATTTGACATCATCTGGAACCACGTAGTTTCGTCCTTGATAGAGGGCATAGGCTCTAGCAATCCCATAGAGGGCAATGCTTCCTCTAGGAGAACTTCCTAGCTTGATATCTGGGTGATTTCTTGTGGCAGTAGTAACATGAACCATATAGGATACCACCTGTCTTGTTGCTGTCACCCGCTCACTTTGGTTAATTAAGGTAATAATATCTTCTTCTGAAATCACTGGTGCAATCTGCTTTTTGGCATAACTTCCACCGATTACGAAGGAAACTTCACTTTCAAAGTCTGGATAACCCATGGAAAGTTTCATCATAAAACGATCCATCTGAGCATCCGGCAGTTGATAGGTACCTAGAGACTCAATAGGATTTTGCGTTGCAAGTACCATAAAAGGTGGCTTGAGCTTATAGGTATTAGAGTCTACTGTTACCTGTTTTTCTTCCATGATTTCAAGCATCGCCGACTGGGTCTTTGCGGATGCTCTATTGATTTCGTCGGCAAGTACGATATTACTCATAGCTGCCCCTGGGCGAAATTCAAACTCTCCCGTCTTTTGGTTGTAAATGGAAAATCCACTAACATCCGATGGCATAACATCTGGGGTAAACTGAATACGCTTATAGTCACAAGAGACCGTCTTGGATAAGGCAGATACAAGAGACGTTTTTCCTGTTCCAGGTACATCTTCAATCAGAACATGACCCTGTGCTAACAAACAAAGGACAATCAGCTCTACCTGCTCTTTTTTTCCTTGAATCACCGTCTCGATATTGGCAATAATCTTATCAATTTCTTTTTTTGCTTCTTGAGCTTCCTCAAGAGAAATTGGCTCAAGGCCAGGATTTTTTAATAATTCTTCTGACATCTTTTTCCTCTCTTACTTCTTGGTCACAATCTTCTTTGCTGCGCTATAAGAGCTTCCATAATATTTTCCATTGCTTCCCTTGGCAATGACCTGAATCTTGTAATAATAAGTCTTCTTGGACTTCACCTTGTCGGTATAAGAGCCCTTCTTGGCACTGACATCTACAAGCTTTTTAAATCCACTGTTTTTCTTGGTACTTCTATAGATTCGATAGCCTGCTGCCCCTGAGATTTTCTTCCAGGTCAGGCTATTTTTCTTTCCTTTTAAGGCCTTTGCCTTCGTAATCTTGGTTGATTTTGGAACGATATTAAAGCTTAAGGTCTTGCTATCGGTATAGAGGCCTTTACCTTTGATTTTTACCGTCGCTTTACCGACTTTTTTATTGTTGCTATAGGTGATGGTATAATCCGTTCCGGCTTTTAAAGTCTTGCCAGCGTAAGTAACTTTGACTGCTGGCTGGAGCGCTTTTCCAGTATATGTATACTGACCTTTCAGACCAGATATGCCAAATCCAGACTTTTGTTTCCACTTGGCATAAAGGGTAAGATCTCCCTTCACTTTACTGCTAAAATCATACAAGCTACCGCTTTTCGTATACCAGCCAAGGAAAGTAAAGCCATTCATCTTTGGATCATATGGCTCACTGACTGTATTTCCTGGTAATACATAATCCTCCAAAGCTTCTACCTGATTACATGTATCAAATGTTACCTTATGGCATTTGGTCCAAGATGCTTCTAGAGTAAGATCTCCAGTTATTTTGCTAGTAAAATCATACGGATCTCCATCCTCCGTAAACCAGCCATCGAATTCATAGCCTTCTTTTTCCATCTTTGGTTTGGTGGCATTACCCCCTTCTACCACTTGGTCCGTCTTTAAGATTTTATTTCCATCTTTATAGGTAACCTTATATAGTTTGGACCAATGAGCATACAGGTTTATGTTATCTGTCACCTTTTTGTCAAAATCATACTTCTTGCCTGTCGAAGTATACCAGCCGGCAAATCCATATCCATCCTTTGTAGAAGTTGGATCTTCAGGTGCTTCTGCGGCATATCCA
>CAVJBW010000276.1:951-2261 GCA_963647625.1 Lachnospiraceae bacterium | reverse complement strand
AAGCAGCGTCACTTGAGAAAGTGGTGCTGCTTATATTTTTGCCCTAGCGTGTTTGGGACAATCTTGATTTTATTTGGCTACTACTTGATTGCGACCTTGTTTTTTGGCTTCATAAAGATTGTCATCAGCAAGTTTTAAAAGCTCGTCAATGCTAGAATCCTTAAAGGCCTGGGTAAGGCCAAAGCTCATGGTCACTTTTAAATTCGTGGTTTCGTGGACGATGCTAGAAGATTGAAGCTTCTGTAAGGTATCTTCTAATTTGTTCTTAGCAGCAGTGAGATTCATGCCTTCAAAGACAAATAAGAATTCCTCGCCACCCCAACGGGCAACAAAAGCTTTTCCTTGAAGATTTTCTTGTAGAATCTTCCCTACAGACTTAAGAACCGCATCTCCGGCGCTATGGCCGTAGGTATCATTGACTTTTTTGAAAAAATCAATATCGCCAATTCCAATACATAGATCATTGGACCCCTTGCCAGAATTGGCATAAGCACTCTTGAGGTGCAGATTGCCATAACGACGATTGGGCAGTCTTGTTAAGGTATCATAATTTACCAATTGTTCTAAGGCATAACGCATCTGGTTTCCACTTTTTGCTAAAGAACTAATCTCGTCCTGGCTATTGGTCAACACTTCCGGCAAAGTAGCATCGAGCTGTCCATTGGCAATCTTGTTCATAAAGCCTTCGATAAAGCGAATCTTTTTGACGATTCTTTGAGAAAAATAAATACTATATAAAGCGATCAATAAGGCGATAATGGCAAATATAAGAACCATTGGCATGACCGTGGTAAGAACGCTTTGGTCTAGGTCCTTTAAGGAACGATAGATGGCAACCATACCAAATACGGAATCATCAGAGGCGTGTATTGGCACAAACAAGGCAATGCTTTCTTCCTCATTCATGGTGAGATTGGTATAAAAGCAAGTCTTGTTTCCTTCAAAGACATCTTCATAAGCCCTTGCTGGTGATTCGGACAAAAGCCAGCGATTGCCAGCAGCGTCAGTCATGGTTGTTTTGACACAGATGTTACCTCGGAAGATGGAATATTCATTTCCATAGGCTTCCTTCATATTATCAAGCAAAGTATTGTCGCTTGTGATGTCATAGTCTCCTTTGTAGAGCTTATAGGTGGTCTTGTTTAGAATCTCCACCTTGAAATTGCCCGGATATACTTCGTTTAATTCGCTCATCATATAGATGCATTGTTGGCGCATATCGCTTTCAAACTCTTTGATCAGAGAATTCTTTGTTTGGACAAATGCAGTGGCCGTTAGGGCCAAAGCCAGGATAATAATAGGAACCAAGG
>CAVJBW010000276.1:0-923 GCA_963647625.1 Lachnospiraceae bacterium | reverse complement strand
CCCTTAGAGAGTGTTTTAAATGTTTTTTCATGGACGACCTCCCATGAGATAAAATTTTCTTTTAGTATAGCATACTTAGGCTAGATAGTCTTTACTTTAGTGCGTAAAAGTGATAAAGTGGAAAACGTGAAGTTGCCCTAGATGAGGGTGAAAAGAAGGAAGGTAATAGGATGCTATCAAAACAGATTATGGAAGATGTATCGAATAGTTCTGCAATTCGTGCCATGTTTACGGAAGGGATGGAACTAGCCAAGAGGGTAGGAAAAGAAAATGTATATGATTTTTCTTTGGGAAATCCTGTGACCCCAGTGCCTGCTGAATTTACCCAGGCCATGCTTGATATTATAGAAGAAGAAAAGGATACCACAAACCTTCATGGATATATGGATAATGCTGGATATATGGAGGTAAGGGAGCAGGTCGCCCAATTTTTAAATGAAAGATTTGGCGCAGACCTTTCCGGGAAAAATATTATTATGACGGTAGGTGCGGCAGGAGCAATTAATGTCATCTTAAAGACTATTATTGATCCAGGAGATGAAATGGCTGTATTTGCCCCATATTTTACAGAATATCGAAATTATATTGGCAATTGGAGAGGAAAATTAGTGTGCATCAACCCGGATTATGAAACTTTTCAGCCGGATTTTGAAGACATGAAAAGAAAGATTTCGCCAAAAACCAAGGCCATCATCATTAACAATCCGGTAAATCCAACTGGAGTCGTATATTCGGAACAGACCATTCAAAAGATGGCACAGATTCTAGAAGAAAAGCAAAAAGAATATGGACATGAGATTTATTTGATTTCAGATGAACCTTATCGGGAGCTAGTTTATGACGGATTGTCTACCGTCTATTTGCCAAAATATTATAAAAATACCTTTGTGACTTATTCTTTCAGTAAGTCCTTATCTTTGCCG
>CAVJBW010000275.1:401-2265 GCA_963647625.1 Lachnospiraceae bacterium | reverse complement strand
TTACCTATACAGTTCCTGAGATGCCAAATGTTTCCCCAAGCGGCGGAACATTTGAGGAGAAAACGTATATTACCATTGATGTACCAACAGGATGTAATGCTTATTATACTTGGGATAAGAGTCAGCCTACCGCATCTTCTAAAAAATACAATGGCAAAGGGATTGAAGTAATTGAAGGCAATAATGTCCTTTCCGTTATTATTATTTCTGATTCAGGTCTTTCGAGTAATATTTTTAGGGGCAATTATGTATATTATCCAAATTACCTAGAGTAACTATTGGTAAGGTATTGAGAAATAAAATAATTGCAATATGGTAGATGATATGGTAAAATTTTTTGGTTGAGTGCTGAAAAAATAAGGCATTGCAAGAGTTGCAATGCCTTATTTTCTGATAGGAAGCAAAACTAAATAGAAAGGATCAATCATGAAAGAAAAAAAAGAAAGAAAGAAATTGCCCTTAGCAGTGCAGATTTTTATTGCATTAATTCTTGCCATTATTGTTGGTTTGCTGATTCAGAATTATGCAGATGTTGCAGATACTTATATTAAACCATTTGGAACTATTTTCCTTAATTTACTTAAGTTTATCGTAGTACCAATTGTATTATTCTCCATCTTGTGTGGAATTATTTCCATGAGCGATATTAAGAAAGTCGGCTCTATTGGTGTGAAGACCGTGGTATATTATTTATGTACTACAGCTTTTGCAATTACCATTGGATTGATTGGTGGAAATCTTTTTAAAGGTCAGTTTCCAGTTCTTGCCACTAGTGATTTATCCTATGAAACAACAGAAACTACTTCTTTGATGGACACCTTAGTCAATATTTTCCCATCTAATTTCATTACACCTATGTCTGAATCGAATATGCTTCAGGTTATTGTAATGGCTTTACTGATTGGATTTGCTATTATTTTAATTGGGGAAAAGAAAAATACCAGAATTGTTGAACTGTGTGGAGATATCAATGAAGTATTTATGAAATGCATGGAGATGATCTTGAAGCTTTCTCCAATTGGTGTATTTTGTCTTTTATGTCCAGTTATTGCAGCAAATGGACCAGCAATTATTGGATCTTTGGCAATGGTTTTATTAACCGGATATATTTGCTATTTTGTTCATGCGATTGTTGTTTATTCCATAAGCGTCAAAACAATTGGTGGTATGAGTCCTATTAAGTTCTTCAAGGGAATGCTTCCAGCTATGATGTTTGCATTTTCTAGTGCTTCTTCAGTAGGTACTCTTCCAATCAATATGGAATGTACACAAAAACTGGGAGCAAATAAGGAAATTTCCTCTTTTGTACTTCCACTTGGTGCAACAATCAATATGGATGGAACTGCGATTTACCAAGGTGTATGTGCCATCTTTATTGCTTCTTGCTATGGTATTGATTTAACATTTTCACAAATGATGACAATTATCATTACAGCCACCTTAGCTTCCATTGGTACAGCCGGAGTTCCAGGTGCCGGAATCGTAATGCTTGCTATGGTGCTTCAGTCAGTTGGACTTCCAGTAGATGGAATTGCCCTCGTTGCTGGTGTGGATCGTATCTTTGACATGGGACGTACCACTGTTAATATTACAGGAGATGCTTCTTGCGTTATTGTAGTATCGAAATTAGAAGAGCGAAGAGAAGCTCGAAAGGCTGCCAAATTAGCAAAACAGCAGTAATTAAATCGAACAAAAAATGAGTTCAAATATAAAAGCTATGCATGTGAAAAATGCATAGCTTTTGTTATATAATCTATTGAATTATTCTTCGACAAATTCAATTACTCCTTTTGCAAGCTTAGCGACTCTTGCAAGAGAGTAGACTTCAATTCCTTGCTCAGTAAGCTTTTCTCTACCAGGCTGG
>CAVJBW010000275.1:0-391 GCA_963647625.1 Lachnospiraceae bacterium | reverse complement strand
CCAGCTACTGTAGCATGCGCCTTACGGATCAAACGAATGGCACCAGTAGCAGCTTCTCCATTCGCTAAGAAGTCATCGATAATCAGCACGTGATCATTTTCATTAATGAAGTCCTTGCATAAGGTTAATTCGTAAGTGTTCTGCTTGGTAAAGGATACCACCTCGGTATGTAATAAATTGTCATTTAAAATCTTTGATGGTGATTTCTTCAAAATAAGCATAGGCACTTCTAAAAGCTGAGCTGCCATAAGAGCTGGGGCAATGCCAGAGCTTTCAATTGTTGCCACTTTGGTAATCTTATAATCTTTGAAATGAGTTGCAAATTCTTGTCCAATCTGTTGCATCAATTCAGGGTCTACCTGATGATTGATAAAACTGTCAACTTTAAGAA
>CAVJBW010000274.1:792-2306 GCA_963647625.1 Lachnospiraceae bacterium | reverse complement strand
TGCTTGGCCAATTAGGAATCCATAATTTTTACTTAGGATATACAAAGAGAGGGCTGATTCAGATCTTATTAACCGTAATATTCTGTTGGACAGTTGCGGTACCTTTGGCGATGTGGATTTGGGGATTGGTAGAAGGAATTCAGTGCCTCACCGGCAATATGACCGATGCACAGGGCAATCCACTAAGAGACTAATATCATCATTGTTATAGAACCTTAAAAAGCTAAGAATTTCTTGGCTTTTTATTTTGCAAAAAGATAAGGAAAGGGGCCCTTGTATTTACGGAAAAATCCTTGATTTTAAAGGAAATAATAGCTAAAATAAAGGTGTATACAGGGGAGCTTATACTTTGGTGGGATGTGATAATATGACGATAGGCTCAGTAGGACAAGGATATCATTTTACAACTGAACAAGACGCCAAGCGTGCAGGAGTATCTCAAGGAGAGATCAGGTCCATGAAACGCGCAGGCAGTATGGAATGTGAGACCTGTGCCAATCGCAAGTATCAAGATGGTTCTGATGAGATGGTTTCTTTTAAGGCTGCCTCCCATATTGACCCTTCCGCAGCAGGGGCAAGGGTCATGGCACATGAGCAAGAACATGTATCCAATGCATATAAGGATGCTGCTCAAAATGATGGACAGGTAATCACTGCTTCCGTTCAGATTCATACATCCATTTGCCCAGAATGTGGCAGAAGCTATGTTTCAGGGGGAACCACCACCACTCAGATTAAGTATAATGATGATCAATATGCACAAAATGCTAAGAGTCAGGATGCCACAAGCCTGATTGGAGCTAGCATTAATATGGTAGGCTAGAAATATAGGAGGATATTCAGATGAAGTGCCCATTTTGTAGTAGTGACAATACAAGAGTAATTGATTCAAGACCAGCCGATGACAATACTTCGATTCGACGCAGAAGAGAATGTGATGATTGCCAAAAGCGTTTTACTACTTATGAGAAAGTAGAGACGATTCCACTTATTGTCATCAAGAAGAATGAAAATAGAGAACAGTATGACAGAACCAAGATTGAAGCTGGAGTACTGCGAGCTTGTTATAAGAGACCGATTTCTGTTAATCAGATTAACCAAGTAATCGACGAGGTAGAGACGGAAGTCTTTAATTTGGAAATGAAAGAAATTCCAAGTTATATGATTGGAGAAATCGTCATGAAAAAGCTAAAAGAGCTTGAACCAGTTGCCTATGTTCGCTTTGCATCTGTTTATCGAGAGTTCAAGGATGTCAATACCTTTATGGATGAATTAAAGTCCATGTTGAACAAATAAGTTTATTTTTTACTTGATGTTGAGCTGTCTTAGGTTTAAAATGATTAAGAAAAAATAAATTGCTTCAGAGGGGTTAAGGATTATCCGATGCCTCCGATATATAAAGTGATAATTAAGAGAATCTTATAAGAAAGGTGGTGTACAGATGACTATTTCAGGAATTCGTGGATATACAGGATATTATAAGAATCTTGAGAGCATAGACCATAGTGCTGAAT
>CAVJBW010000274.1:0-782 GCA_963647625.1 Lachnospiraceae bacterium | reverse complement strand
GCTGAATTATCTATGCAAGCGAACCTTGGCCAGTCCCATATGCAGACCAATTCATCTGGACGTCCCTTAGAAGATTTTTCTACTTCAATCACCCTAGAAGAATCCATAAAAGGAGCACAGGGATTTGCAGATACTTACGATGCAAGTGGCCAGTATTCTTTGAAGGGCTCTGAGAGCGATTTGCTACTCCTAGACCAGGAAGGAAGCATTGCAAGTAGTCAAAAGCAGCAGATTCTAGCACAGTACCAGATGTTTGTTGGCTCAGCAGAGGCGATTAATAGTGTGGGAACGACAAGTGCTTATAGACCAATGGAAGATTTTTCGTTATAATAGAACAATGAGTATAAGAGCTGTTGCTTATGCGACAGCTTTTTTAATGGGATAGAAGAGCAAGCGACTCTTTTAGAACTAAAAGGATACAGATTTTTGCAAAATGAAGGAGAATGAAATGAAGATTG
The DNA here is from genome assembly GCA_963647625.1 of Lachnospiraceae bacterium. Lineage (GTDB taxonomy): Bacteria > Bacillota > Clostridia > Lachnospirales > Lachnospiraceae > Eubacterium_C. Next base: position 324 of record CAVJBW010000274.1, on the reverse strand, counting down.
CAATTGGAAATGATCATGCAGCAGTAGAATTAAAAAATGAAATGAAATCCTACATGGAAAGCTTAGGCCATGAAGTTGTTAATTTTGGTACCGATACACTTGAGAGTTGCCATTACCCAGTCTATGGGGAAAAGGTAGCCAATGCAGTGGCAGCAGGAGAAGTGGACTGCGGAGTCTTGATTTGCGGAACCGGAGTTGGTATTTCCATAGCTGCAAATAAAGTAAAGGGTATTCGAGCAGCGGTATGCTCTGATGCAACAACTGCACGCTTAGTCAAAGAGCACAACAATGCCAATATTATTGCTTTTGGAGCTCGTATTGTAG
>CAVJBW010000273.1:0-2311 GCA_963647625.1 Lachnospiraceae bacterium | reverse complement strand
ACCTTGTAAAGTTTCAAAAGTATCAGATCAGTCATTTCGGATTATCTTAACACAAGGTCTAAATCGCCAGATTCGACGTATGTGTGAATATTTAGACTATAAAGTTACTTTTTTGAAAAGAGAAAGAATTATGAATCTTAAATTAGGAGATTTAAAGGAAGGAACTTATAGACAGATTACTCAAGCAGAAGAAAAGGTCTTATTTAAACTACTCAAGGATTCATCAAGTGAAACAGTTGCCTGGAAGGAAAAAAGATAAAATGGACAGCAAAGAGAGAATTGAACAGTTAGTATCAATATTAAATGATGCCTCTGAGAAATATTATAATGGTCAAGAAGAGGTTATGTCGAATTATGAATGGGATCAATATTTCGATGAATTAGCCAGATTAGAAACTCAAACAGGCTATATCATGGAGAATTCTCCTACTCAAAATACAGGATCCATAGGAGAGGTTAGTCTAAGAGAGGAACATGAATTTGCAGCCCTTTCATTGGCTAAAACAAAAGAGGTATCCAAGCTTCAAGAGTGGGCTGGACCAAGGACAGTGAACCTAAGCTGGAAACTAGATGGGCTAACCTTGGTGCTTACTTATGATCAAGGCAAGCTGACAAAGATTCTAACGAGAGGAAATGGAGTCGCTGGTAACAATATCACCTATATGAAAGACGCAATACAAGGAATTCCTCTTACCATTTCCTACAAGGGTCATATGGTGGTTCGAGGAGAGGCTGTCATCAGTTATACTGATTTTGATTTTATCAATGCGTCCATGAATGAGGATGTGTATGCCAATCCCCGTAATTTGGCTTCTGGAACCCTAGCCTTAGATAAAACAAATGTAGATATTGTAAAACAAAGAAGAGTACATCTGTATGCTTTTACTTTGGTATTTATTGAAGATACCATTGAAAATTGGTCAGAACAAATGCTCTTTTTGAAGCAAGAAGGATTTGATATTGTTGATTTTGAGACCATGACGGCAAGTGAACTGCCAGATGCAGTTGAAAGATGGACCAAAAAAGTGGAAAGTGGTCAAATGGATATTCCGGTAGATGGACTGGTGATCTGCTATGAAGATACGATTTATGCCTCCCAGGGAAATGTAACAGGACATCATGCCTCAAGGGGAGGACTTGCTTTTAAATGGCAAGATGTTTCGGCCTTGTCCATGCTTCAATATGTGGAGTGGTCCTGCGCAGCAAATGCAATTACTCCAGTGGCTGTATTTGAGCCAGTATGGCTAGAGGGAACCAGCGTCAAAAGGGCCTCTTTATGTAATATTTCAGAAATGGAGCGACTTGGAATCGGTGAAAATGGTCATACCAAATTAGAAATTATCAAGGCAAATAAGATCATACCAAAGTGTATTTCAGTTAAAGAAAAAGAGGGGCATTTCAAGATTCCTGATCAATGTCCTGTGTGTCATGCACCTACAAAAGTCACGATTTCAAAGCATTCAGGAACGAAGACACTTCATTGTACAAATGATCACTGTGTTGCTAAGCATGTGATGAAATTTGCAAGATTTGCTAGTAAAAATGGAATGGATATGGATCAAATGAGCGTCCAAACCATTTTGAAATTTATGAATCAAGGTTGGATCGAGAATTTTTATGATTTTTATACCTTGCAAGACCATGCCGAAGAACTAAAAGAAATGGAAGGATTTGGAGAAAAATCCTGTGAGAATCTTTTAAATGCCATTGAAAAAAGCAAAGCTTGCAAAGATGTTTCCTTTGTTTATTCTTTGTGCATTCCTCAAATTGGCCTAGATGCAGCCAAAAAAATCTTGCAAAATATTGGCTGGAAGAGCTTTTTACAGCGTTTGGAAAAGAAAGAAGGATTTGATGATATTCCAAGTATTGGACCAGAAAAATCAGCTTCTATTATGAACTGGTATCAAGAAGAGGACAACCGAGAAGTCTTTTTGAAATTACTACAATGCCTGAAAATCGAAGAAACGAAAGTGGCAGATCCAGCAAGTGGAACCTTAAAAGGATTGACCTTTGTGGTGACAGGAGATTTATATCATTTTCAAAATCGCTCCAAATTAAAAGAATTTATTGAAAGTGAAAATGGTAGCGTCACAGGAAGTGTATCGAAAAAAACGAATTATTTAATTAATAATGATGTAAATTCAACTTCTTCAAAAAATCAAAAGGCAAGGAGTCTCGGAATCGAAATTATATCGGAAGAGGACTTCATCCAACGTTTTGGAGGACAAGGCGTTTTTCAAAAGGGCTATGTTGAAAAAGAATAAACGAATGTGCTATAATTTAGCTAATTTATAAATGAAATTTTGGAGGT
>CAVJBW010000272.1:0-2326 GCA_963647625.1 Lachnospiraceae bacterium | reverse complement strand
TTTATTAATGAACAGATCAGAGACAGAGAAGTACGATTAATCGGTCAGAATGGAGAGCAGCTAGGTATTATGTCTGCCAAGGAAGCTTTGAAGCTTGCTCAGGAAGCAGATCTTGACTTAGTAAAGGTTGCTCCAACTGCGAAGCCACCAGTATGCAAGATTATTGATTATGGCAAGTATCGTTACGAGATGTCAAGAAAAGAAAAGGAAGCTCGTAAAAAACAAAAGACCGTAGAAATTAAAGAGATTCGTATGTCTCCAAATATCGAAGAAAACGATCTGAACACCAAAGTAAATGCTGCAAAGAAGTTCTTAAGCAAGGGAGATAAGGTAAAGGTTACTCTTCGTTTTAGAGGACGCGAGATGGCTCATGTACAGCAGTCAAAGCATATTCTTGACGATTTCCTTGCCAAGCTTGAGGATATTGCACAAGTGGAGAAACCACCAAAATTAGAAGGCAGAAACATGTCTATGGTGTTGGTAGAAAAGAAATAGTTTATTAAGGAGGAATTTATCATGCCAAAGGTAAAAACAAAAAGAGCAGCTGCAAAGCGTTTTAAAAAGACAGGTACAGGAAAATTAGTTCGTAACAAAGCTTATAAGAGTCATATTCTTACTAAGAAGACAACAAAGAAGAAAAGAGAGCTTAGAAAATCAGTTGTTGCTGATCAGACAAACTCAAAGAATATGAAGAAAGTATTACCATACTTATAAGATATTTGTTAGGAGGAATTTATCATGGCAAGAATTAAAGGCGGATTAAACGCAAAGAAGAAACATAATAGAGTATTAAAATTAGCAAAAGGATATAGAGGTGCTAGATCTAAGCAGTATCGTGTAGCAAAGCAGTCTGTAATGAGAGCTTTAACAAGTTCTTATGCAGGTAGAAAGCAGAGAAAGAGACAGCTTAGAAGTCTTTGGATTGCACGTATCAATGCTGCAGCAAGATTGAATGGTCTTTCTTACAGCAAGTTCATGTATGGACTTAAGCTTGCTGAGATCGATATCAATCGTAAGATGCTTGCTGAAATGGCAGTAAATGATGCAGAAGGATTTGCAGCACTTGTTGAAATTGCAAAAGGAAAACTTGCTTAATTAAAGTATTGAATGAGAATTTTGGATGTTTTATAATACAATCATACGAGATTCTTGTGGCAGCTCCGAGATATTTCGGGGCTGCTTTTTTATTGATAAGAAAGATGATTTTGATGGACTTTTTGGACCACGTTGCAATTAAAGGAGGTAAGTTATGTCAATTTTAGTAACCGGTGGAGCGGGATATATAGGAAGTCATACCTGCGTAGAACTTCTTGAAAATGGATATGATGTTGTGGTATTAGATAACCTTAGCAATTCAAGCGAGAAGTCTTTGGAGCGTGTGGAAGAAATTACAGGTAAGAAGGTAACCTTTTACAAAGGGGATATTCTAGATCGGGATATTTTAAATAAGATGATGGAGGCTGAAGAGATTACTAGCTGCATTCATTTTGCAGGTTTGAAGGCAGTAGGAGAGTCTGTTGCAAAGCCTTGGGAATATTATGAAAATAATATTGCAGGAACCCTTACCCTGGTAGATGTTATGAGACAGCACAATGTGAAAAATATTATTTTTTCTTCTTCTGCTACCGTCTATGGAGAGCCTGCTTTTATTCCAATTACAGAAGAGTGTCCGAAGGGGCAATGTACCAATCCTTATGGATGGACCAAGTCTATGCTAGAACAGATCTTGACAGATATCCAAAAAGCAGACCCTGCATGGAATGTTATTTTGCTTCGTTACTTCAATCCAATCGGTGCCCATAAGAGTGGCTTGATGGGAGAAAATCCAAATGGAATTCCTAACAATCTGATGCCATATATCACCCAGGTAGCTGTTGGCAAATTAGAAAAGCTTGGTGTATTTGGAGATGATTATGATACGCCGGATGGAACGGGAGTACGCGATTATATTCACGTGGTTGATTTGGCCAAGGGCCATGTAAAAGCCCTAGATCAATTAAAGCAAAATTGTGGCATGAAAGTCTACAATCTAGGAACGGGAAAGGGTTATAGCGTCCTAGATATTGTTAAGAATTTTGAGAAGGCCAATAATCTAAAGATTCCATATGAAATCAAAGAAAGAAGAGCGGGAGATATTGCAACTTGTTACTCAGATGCGACAAAGGCCAAGGAGGAACTAGGCTGGGTGGCAGAAAATGGAATCTTTGAAATGTGCGAAGATAGTTGGAGATGGCAAAAGAACAATCCAAATGGATATGAAGACGTCTGATACAACAATAATTTGAAAAAATAAAAAAAGTACTTGCATTTTGATTAAAGATAAGAT
>CAVJBW010000271.1:0-2332 GCA_963647625.1 Lachnospiraceae bacterium | reverse complement strand
CTTCATAACATACAATTTCTGATTTTTCGATGCACTTTGATAATAAAGCTCCTGCTCCTCCTATTGCAGCAAAATATACTGCTTCATTTCTTACTACTGCATCTAATACTTCTTTGGTTCTTTTTCCTTTTCCTATCATTGCCTTTTGTCCAAGGTCTAATAAGGTTGGTGCATACTTGTCCATTCGACTTGCGGTAGTAGGTCCGGCCGATCCAATTGGTCTTCCTTCTCTTGCTGGTGAAGGTCCCATATAATAGATCGTTGAGTCTTTGATTTCAAAGGGTAGCTTCTCACCTCTTTCAAGTACTTCCATAAGACGTTTATGTGCTGCATCTCTTGCAACATAAATCGTTCCTGTTATATATACAAAGTCTCCCGCTTGAAGAGTTTTAGCTACTTCGGATGTAATTGGTGTATTAATTTTCTTTTCCATAGCTATCACCTCTTATATTTCTCGAGTGGAATGTCTATTGACATGACAACAAATGTTAATGGCAACTGGAAGTCCTGCTATATGTGTTGCATAAGTGTTGATATTTACTGCAAGAGCAGTAGTTATACCACCTAAACCTGCAGGTCCAATTCCACTTTTGTTGATTCTTTCTAGAACTTCTTTTTCCATTTCAGCTACATAAGGAATCTGTGATGGCTGATTGATTGGCCTAGTTAAAGCTTTTTTTGCCAGATAAGCGCATTTTTCAAATGTTCCACCTATTCCAACTCCCACAATCATTGGGGGACAGGCATTTGGTCCTGCTTCTTCTACAGCTGATACAATTGCATTTTTGACACCTTCAATTCCATCGGCAGGTTTTAGCATAAAGATTCGACTCATATTTTCACTTCCAAATCCCTTTGGTGCAAGTGTAATATTTACCTTATCTCCCTCTACAATCGTATAATGAATGATTGCTGGTGTATTGTCTTTTGTGTTTTCTCTGATAAGAGGATCTTTTACTACTGATTTTCTTAGGTATCCTTCTGTATATCCTTGTCTTACTCCTTCATTGATGGCATCTTCTAACAAACCATCCACAAGGTGTACATTTTGACCTACTTCTACAAATACAACTGCCATTCCTGTATCCTGGCAAATTGGAATCATTTCTTCTTTTGCTATTTTTAGATTTTCTTGTAGCTGGCTTAATACCTTTTTTCCAATAGGAGATTTTTCTTTTTGCTCAGAAGCATCTAAGGCTGACTTCATGTCAGCCGTTAGATCGTAATTCGCTTCTATACACATTTCTTTTACTGCTTTTGTAATTTCATTTACTGAAATTGTTCTAATATCGTCCACTTTATTTCCTCTTTACTCTGAGTCTTCTTCTGTGATACCCTTTTCAGAATAATCCATTAAGGATTTATCTTCTTTGACCTTTGCAATACTTGCTACCTGAATATCTTTGTCTAAGTTGATTAGTTTTACACCTGATGTGATTCTTCCTAAAACGGATATATTTTCTACAGGCATTCTTATGATGATTCCTGCTGTCGTAATCATCATAATTTCATCGTCTTTGTTGACAGCCTTTGCTCCTACAATATTACCGGTCTTTTCTAATACTTTGTAGCATTTTACGCCTTTTCCACCTCTGTTTTGTGGTGAAAATTCTTCCATTTTTGTTAATTTGCCTAAACCTTTTTCGGATGCAATTAACATATATTCTCCCATGTCTGAAAGCTGCATGGATACAACGGTATCTCCTGGAATCATATTCATTCCAATTACACCAAAGGTATTTCTTCCGGTTCTTCTTACGTCAGTTTCTTTAAATCGAATACACTGTCCATAATTTGTAATAAGAAGAGCTTCTTTTGTGCTGTCAGTAACCATAACATCAATTAATTCATCGTCATCTCTAAGTGCAATTGCTGCAAGACCTTTTTTTCTTACATTAGCATATTCCATAAAGGATGTTTTCTTAACGATGCCATTTTTGGTTGCCATTAATAAATACTTATCTTCTTCATATTCTTTAAATGGTATAACCGTAGTTATTTTTTCATCTGGCTGAAGCTGTAAAATATTTATGATGGCTGTTCCTCGAGATGTTCTTGAGGCTTCTGGAATCTCATAGGCTTTAATTCTGTATACTCTTCCAGTAGAAGTGAAGAACATGAGATAATGATGGGATGTGGTCATGAAAAGTTCTTCTATATAGTCATTTTCTATGGTTTCCATGCCTTTAATTCCTTTTCCACCTCTATTTTGTGATCTGAAGTGTTCAGGATTCATCCTTTTAATATACCCTAGCTTTGTCATTGTGATAACAGTATTTGTCTCTGGAATCAGATCTTCCATGGAAATATCAAATTCATCATAGCCAATGCT
>CAVJBW010000270.1:0-2332 GCA_963647625.1 Lachnospiraceae bacterium | reverse complement strand
CAATAGAATAGTGTACAACCGCTGGCGTATTATCCTTTGTATTTTCACGGAGTATTGGATCTTTTACAACAGATTTACGAAGATATCCTTCTTCATATCCCTGTCGAACACCTTCATTTATGGCATCTTCTATGGAAGATCCTGTAAAATGAACATCCTGTCCTACTTCCATGAAGAAGACTGCCATTCCTGTATCCTGACAGATAGGAATCATTTCCTGGCCAGCAATCTCTAAATTTTCCTGAAGCTGACCAAGAATTTTTCGTCCAAGCGGCGATTTTTCCTCTGTGGCTGCCTGATTTAATTTTTCCTTCATATCATCAGAAAGAAAATGATTCGCTTGAATGCACATTTCTTTTATCGTTTGTGTGATAAGGGAACAATCAATTTCTCTAATCATTTTTTTCTGCATCCTCTGTGATTTCTTCCTGTGCTTCTGATGGAATAAGACTCTTATCCTCGATTACCTTTGCAATGCTTGCAACTGTAACCTTCTCCGGCAGGTCAATTAATTTCACTCCACTGGTTACTCGACCAAGTAATGCTGTCTCTCCTACATGGATTCGAATGATGATACCACCTGTCGTAATTAACATAAGCTCATCTTCTTGTAAAACAGATTTAACTCCAACCAAATCTCCAGTTGTATCAACAATCTTGTAGCACTTGACTCCCTTTCCACCACGATTCTGTGTTGTAAATTCGTCAATCTTTGTACATTTTCCACGTCCTTTTTCAGAGACGATAATAACTGCGTCGCCATCACTGGACATTGTCATTGCAATTACGCTATCATCCGCAATCAGGTTTATTCCACGAACACCCATGGATGTTCTTCCTGTACATCTTACATCGGACTGCTTAAATCTTATGCACTGGCCCTTCTTTGTGAAAAGTAAAATTTCATCTTCTTCTGAGATTGCCTTTACTTCAATCAAACGGTCCTCATCTCGAAGGATAATTGCTGTGAGACCATTCTTTCGGATATTTTCATAATCCTTCATTGGAGTCTTCTTTACAATTCCGTTTGCTGTAGCCATAAGAAGGTATTGATCATCCTTATATTCCTTAATCGGAATCATAGCTGTAATATTTTCATCAGGCTGTAAAGGAATTAAGTTTATAAGAGCAGTTCCTCTTGTTGTGCGGCTTGCTTCTGGAATTTCGTAAGCCTTAATACGATAAACACGTCCCTTGTTAGTAAAGAACATGAGATAATGATGGGATGTTGTCATAAGCATCTCGACAATATAATCGTCTTTGATGGTATCTGCTCCCTTGATTCCCTTTCCACCACGATGCTGGGTTTTAAAGGTATCTGTTGTCATTCTCTTAATATAACCTACTTTAGAGAAGGTTATAACAACATTAGTTTCAGGAATCAGATCTTCCATGGACATATCATATTCATCATATCCAATCTGTGTTCTGCGATCATCTCCATATTTATCTGCAATTACAAGGATTTCCTCGCGGATAACTCCTAAAAGTTTCTTTTCATCTGCAAGTATTCCTTTTAAATATGCAATCTGCTCTAACAGAGCTTTGTGCTCTGCCTCAAGTTTTTCGCGTTCCAAACCTGTCAATGCACGAAGACGCATATCAACAATTGCCTGAGCTTGAGCATCTGATAAAGCAAATCGCTCCATCAAATTTGCCTTTGCTTCCTGGGTACTTTGACTTGCGCGGATGATTTTGATTACTTCATCAATGTGATCCTGAGCAATCAACAATCCCTGTACAATGTGATCTCTTTCTTCAGCTTTATTTAAATCAAACTTGGTTCGACGTGTGATAACCTCTTTCTGATGATTCAAATAATGATTTAAAATCTCATAGAGATTTAATACCTTCGGCTGTCCATCTACTAATGCAAGATTATTTACACCAAAGGTGTCCTGCAACTGAGTATGCTTATATAAAAGGTTTAATACAACCGATGGATTTACATCTCGGCGCAATTCAATAACAATGCGCATTCCTTCTCTATCGGACTCATCTCGTAAATCTGTAATTCCATCGATTTTCTTTTCCTTATGAAGTTCGGCGATCTTTTCAATCAATCGTGCCTTGTTTACAAGATATGGAAGTTCTGTCACGACAATTCGATTCTTTCCATTATCCATCGGCTCAATATCAGTCACAGCACGGACACGAATTTTTCCGCGACCTGTACGGTATGCTTCATTAATTCCGCTGGTTCCAAGAATAATTCCACCTGTTGGAAAATCTGGTCCTTTTACGATTTCCATCAAATCTTCAATAGTTGTCTCTTTTTCTTCGATTTGATCATCAATCAACTTTACAACTGCATGAATAGACTCTGTTAGAT
>CAVJBW010000269.1:0-2337 GCA_963647625.1 Lachnospiraceae bacterium | reverse complement strand
GTCCATAAGGAATCCTCTATTCTTCTACAAGCTCTTGATCTGCGGTTAGAATCATCATCTTCTTTTCCACCGTGTCAATTTTATTTCTGCATTCTTTAAGATAGAAAAGTCCTTGTTCATATAATTGAAAGGTATCTTCTAAAGGTATGTCTTGCCCTTCCATCTTTTTTAAGATACTCTCTACTTCTTGAAACAATTCCTCCAAAGAAAGATTTTGTATTTCTTCACTCATTTTATACTTCCTCAATATTCGTTACACAAGCAGTAACATCTCCATTTGTCATTCTAATATGCAACTCATCATCGAGATGAATTTGTCCTATATCATTCACCATTTTCCCTGATTTGTCAGTAACAAAACTATAGCCCTTTGTCAATTTTTTCATAGGAGATTGACCATCAAATCTTTGTGAAAAAATCTGAAGCTTATGCTTTGCTTCTTTTAAAGATTGTTCCATAAAATAATCTAATTTGGTAGAATAATCTGCTTCTAGTTGCTTTTTTAGCATAATAAGCTGCTTTGGATGATATTGCTTTATTTTGGCTTCATAAGCATTTAACTTCATGGTGACATATTGAAACTTGCTATCTGCCATCTGACTTAGTCTTTCTTGATATTGACTAAGACTTTCCACAAATTGTCGATAATCAAATACTGCAAGCTCTGCTGCTGCAGATGGCGTAGGTGCTCTAAGATCTGCCACATAGTCTGAGATCGTAGTATCCGTTTCATGCCCCACGGCACTTATGATCGGAATTTTGCAATTAAAGATTGCTTCTGCCACAATCTTCTCATTAAAAGCCCACAATTCTTCTATGGAACCACCACCGCGACCAACAATGATCACATCAGGAGCTAGCTCTTCCATAGCCATAATTCCATTTACAATGCTCTTCGCTGCCCCCTGACCTTGTACTAAGGCAGGATATAAGATTAATTGAACAAATGGATTTCTTCTTGATGTGATATTTTGAATATCTCGGATTGCTGCCCCTGTCTGGGATGTAACAATTCCTATTTTCTTGGCATATTTAGGAATCGGCATTTTATACATGGGATCAAACATTCCCATTTCTTCGAGTTCTAATTTTAGTTGTTCGAACTTCTCATACCATTCTCCTGCGCCCTGTTTTTGAATGGTTTTGGCATAAATACGATATTCACCAGTTTTGATATAAGAATTCACGCTGCCACTGACAACGACCTGGTCCCCTTCCTTCATGGTAAAGGAAAGTCCATTTCGATCTTGAGCGAACATGATTCCCCGCATAAGAGATTGACTATCTTTGATGCTAAAATAAATATGTCCTGATGAATGATAGGTGCAGTTGGAGATTTCTCCCTTGATGAAAACCTGACGTAGCAAATAATCACCATAAAACATATTGGAAATGTATTTATTAATCTCACTTACACTATAGATACTATGTTTACTCATGATGCAAATTTTGCCAAAATTCCATTTACAAAGGAAGATGCATTATCTTCGCCGAATTTTTTTGCAAGTTCAACTGCTTCATTAATTGCTACAGGCTGTGGAATGTCATCATCCATCAGGATTTCATAGACTCCTAGACGCAAAATCGTCAATTCAACCTTTCCCATTCTTGAAGTCTTCCAACCTACACTCTTTTCATTAATCTTAAGGTCGATTTCTTCAATATGGTCAAAGATATCCTTTGTTTTCTTGCGAATCATTGCATAATCCTTTTGAAGTTTCATCATCTTTTCACTGTCTGCATCTTCGTCGTTTTCCAATACCAGACTATCAAAAAATGAATCTGCTTGTTCCTCAAATTCATCTTCATTATAAAATTCTGTTTGAAATAATAACTTAAATATATGTTCTCTAATCTGTCTTCGTGTCATAAGGCTCTCTTTCTAAACAATATGTAGGATAGCTTAAGAGCTTGCTTTCGCAAACTCTTAAGTATGTAATCGACTTTATTTATTATTCAGCACCCATATCTACTGTTGCTATTTTGACATTAACGCTTACTACTTCAAGTCCTGTCATATTCTCTACAGCAGATTTTACTTTTTCCTGTACATTAGATGAAACATCTGGAATCGCAAATCCATAGCCAATATTCAATGCTACATCCACTTTTAATTTGTTTCCTTCATAAGAAACACGAACACCTTTTGAAGTATTTTTCATCGCATGTTTGCTTAAAAGTTCATTTGTAATATTGCCATATAAAGAAGTAACTCCTTCTACTTCCGTTGCTGCAAGTCCAACAATATTTGCTACAACATCATCTGCAATACGAATATCTCCAAGTTTACTCTCTGTAATCTTTCTATTTTTACGATCTTCTGCCATATTAGAAACC
>CAVJBW010000268.1:0-2339 GCA_963647625.1 Lachnospiraceae bacterium | reverse complement strand
TTGTTATCCCAATCTCTCAAATAGTTCCAGTTTCGCTCTGCAAACATATTAAAACTGGTATTAACCTGATTATAAGTAGATATGAGATGACTGGTACTTTCCTGGGTAATCTGTTCTTTAACATAATAGGTATAGAACTTGATTCCAAGGGACACCATAACAATTGCTATTGCAAAAATTACAATTATGATTTTAGTAGACATCCCCCATCTACTTTTCTTTATTTCCCTAGCTTTTTTTTGTAACATAAATCCTTACTCTCTACTTGTTTTGTTATCTGTACCAAAGATGCGATCTAAGGTCTCGGCGATGACATCTATGTTGATTGGTTTGGCAATATGGTCATTCATTCCCGTCTCAATCGCCTTTTTCTTATCTTCTTCAAAGGCATTGGCCGTCATTGCCACAATCGGTATATTTGCCTTTTTATTATCTCTTAAGGTGCGAATCTCTCTGGTTGCGGTATATCCGTCCATTCTTGGCATTTGGATATCCATCAAAATCAAATCATAGGTATCACTTGGAGATTCATTGATGATATTAACCGCTTCTATTCCATCTTCTGCACAATCAAGCTTCATCCCGGTTTCTTCTAGAATTGCTAATGCAATTTCCCGGTTCAGTTCATTGTCTTCTACCAAGAGAACTTTCTTTCCCCTATAGTCATAGTGCTTCTTTTCTGACTTTTCAGCTTCCGTAAGCTCTTCCCCTACAGGCTGGCTCAATACTTCTCGAAGTTCTGACATAAAGATCGGCTTTGACCTGTGGACCTTGTCTGACCGGCGCATATCCAAAGTAACGATAAAGGTGGAGCCCTTGCCTTCCCGGCTTTCTACTTGAATCTCTCCCCCCATCATCTCTACGATATTTTTGGTAATAGCCATTCCTAGTCCCGTGCCTTGAATACCACTTACCGTAGAGGTATATTCTCTAGCAAAAGTTTCGAAGATATGCTTTTGAAATTCCTTGGACATGCCGATTCCATTGTCCTTAATGGAGAACTCGTAGGTCACATAATCCTTTCTCTTGCAAGGTTTTTCCTCAAGGCGAATGATGATATCCCCACCTACCGGAGTAAACTTGACGGCATTTCCCACAATATTAAGCAGGACCTGATTCAGTCTTAATTTGTCTGTCACCACATCTTCTGTGTGAACATCCTGGGTATCAATATATAGATTCTGGTTCTTGGCATTTACCTGTGGCAAGATCATGGTGCGCAAATCATGAAGAAGGTCTGGCAGATGAACATTTTTCTCCTCTAGCTTCACGCTTCCACTTTCAATTCGGCTCATATCCAATATATCATTAATCAGACTCAGCAAGTGATTGCTTGATGTATTAATCTTGGCCAGATAATCTTCTACTTCCTTGGTATTGTCAATATGGGTCTGAGCTAAGGCTGTAAATCCAATAATGGCATTCATAGGAGTCCTTATATCATGAGACATATTATTTAAAAAAGTGGTCTTGGCATGAGAAGATTGCTCTGCAGCCGCAAGGGCTAGAGATAGCTGCTTTTCCTTCTCCTGTCTTTCCTCAATAAATCCTGTAATGTCCGTTAAGGTTCCGTGGTAGAATGATTTGTCCTTTATCTTGACTAAGGTGGTTGCATCACTAACCCAGATATAGCCCTTCTTTCCCCTCATACGGTAGATTTCATCCGAGATCTTATTGGTATTGGCCTCTTGTTCAATTCGATTGACATAATTGTTGGTAACTAATCTATCTTCCGGATGCAGCATGTTAATAAACTTGTTGTCAAATTCGGTCTGAATCTCTTCTCTCGTCCAGCCAAACAGTTCCAAAAATCGATCACTAATATAGAGAAATGGAAAGCCTTCTTCTGCTGCACACTGATGATATCCCCCTGGCATATTTTCCAAAGTGGACTTAGAAATCATATTCTGATGTTCTAGCTGGGCATGATGGTCGATGAAGTCTGTCATGTCGTTACACACACTTAATATAGCCAGTCTCGAATCCTCTGTCTTTATGACTTTGCCTCGGTCCACCGTCCAGATCCAGCTTCCATCTTTCTTGGGCATACGATAGGTGACTTTGTAGGTCATTCCTTCATAAAAGTTCCCATTATTGAGTTCTTTTACTACTCGGTCCATATCTTCAGGATGAATGGTATTGCTTACCAGGCCTCCTATTCCCTCTATAAAATCTTCTACATCTTCATATCCTAGCATGTTGGCGATTCGATCATTGGCGTAATAAATCGGGAAGCCTTCTTCGCAATAGCCTCCAATGGTTCCTACATTCGTATCATCTGTTAATTCCAAAAATAGGGAATCTTTACTTTCGTTCGTTAACTTCGCTAACATCTCATC
>CAVJBW010000267.1:540-2342 GCA_963647625.1 Lachnospiraceae bacterium | reverse complement strand
GTCCACAATCATGAAATGGTTGACCTTCCACTTGAAGCAGGTCGTGTAATGATCAATTTCAAAGATAAATATTACGAAGCTGAATATTTACTTTCCGGAAATGGTATTGTACATCTTTGTGCTATGAATAATATCAAAATTAATCACGCTGGCGAATTCTTCGATGGCGTCAGAAAAAATGAAGCTAAATTCATTCCTGTCTACAATCAATGGTTATCAATGATTGGTATCTGGCTTGGAAATGTCCATTTAATGTTCGATTGCCAATCTTACGCTTTAAGCGGTGGTGTTATGAAATCTCAAGATGTTTTCTTAAAAGATTTAGAAAAAGTTGCTAACGCATCAATTGCAAGTTGGAATTTTAATCCAATTGTATTAAAGAATGCTAAATTTGAACAAGATGTCGGTATTGCTGCTGCTGCTAGTATTGCAATCCATGAATTAGGACGTAATAAAGGTCTCATTTAATTTTAATCAGAGGAAAATTATATTATGAAAATTATTTTACCAGATAAGTCTTTTAAAGAAATAAAAGATGGATCAACAGCTCTTGATGCTGCAAATAGTATTGCATTAAGTTTAGGAAAAAAAGCAATTTGTGCAAAAGTAAATGGTGAATTATTTGATTTAAATGCTATTTTACCAGGCGATTGTAATTTTGAAGTCATAACAAAAGATTCTGCTGATGCACTTCATGTTCTTCGTCATTCAACAGCTCATTTAATGGCTCAAGCAATTTCCCATTTATACCCAGGAACAATGTTTGCTTATGGTCCAGCTACTGAAGAAGGTTTCTATTATGATATGAAGCTTCCAAATGGTGCAACTATCTCTGATAAAGACTTTTCCAAAATTGAAATGGAAATGAAGAAGGTTGCAAGTCAAAACTACAAAATCGAAAGATTAGAAGTCAGTCTTGATGAAGCTAAAAAGATGTTTGTAGGTCAAAAATATAAATTAGTTCATATGGATGAACTTGCTGATAATGGCTCTAAATTAACTGTTTATCGTCAAGGAGATTATGCTGATTTATGTTTAGGTCCGCATATGAAAACAACCAAAGATATCAAAGCTTTCAAATTGATGTCTGTTTCTGCTTGTTATTTTAAAGGTGATAAAAACAATGACTCTTTAACTAGAGTCTATGGTACTTCCTTCTTCTCTCAAGAAGAACTCGATGAATATTTAAGAGTTTTAGAAGAAAGAAAAGAAGCAGATCATAAAAAACTTGGTAAAGAACTCGGTATTTTTATGCTTTCTGATTACGGAC
This sequence comes from Lachnospiraceae bacterium, assembly GCA_963647625.1. Classification (GTDB taxonomy): domain Bacteria; phylum Bacillota; class Clostridia; order Lachnospirales; family Lachnospiraceae; genus Eubacterium_C. The sequence goes on along the minus strand of CAVJBW010000267.1, from coordinate 1,072 downwards.
CAGGTCTTCCATTTTGGCTTCCAAATGGTATGATTATTCGTCATGAACTCGAAAACTTCTTATGGAATCTTTTAACTAAGGATGGATATAATTTCATCAAGACTCCTCAAATGTTATCTCGTGAACTTTGGGAAACTTCTGGTCACTGGAAGAAATATAAAGAAAATATGTACATCACCAAAGTTGATGGTAAACCATATGCAATTAAACCTATGAATTGTCCAGGTGCAATGCTTGTTTATCTCAACGATTTACATTCATATCGTGATCTTCCAATCCGTTATGCAGAATTTGGTCTTGATCATAGAGCTGAAGCAAGTGGTGCTTTAAACGGTTTATTCCGTGTTAGAGGATTCACTCAAGATGATGCTCATATCTTATTAGCTTTCGACCAAATCGGAAATGAAATTAGAAGATTGCTCAGACTTTTCGGTTATGTTTATAAGGTTTTCGGTCTTCCATATACTATTGAACTTTCTACTCGTCCAGAAGTATTTGTTGGAAAGATTTCAACTTGGGATAAAGCTGAAGC
>CAVJBW010000267.1:0-496 GCA_963647625.1 Lachnospiraceae bacterium | reverse complement strand
ATGGAATCCCATATCAAATCAACGAAGGTGATGGTGCATTCTATGGTCCAAAACTTGATTTTAAGATTAAAGATTCTTTAAATCGTGTTTGGCAATGCGGAACTATCCAACTCGATATGCAACTTCCACATCGTTTCGGTCTCACTTATACTGATGCTGATGGATCTAAGAAAGAACCAGTCATGCTTCATAGAGCAATATTCGGTTCATTTGAACGTTTCTTAGGTATCATCACTGAAAACTTCAAAGGTGCTTTCCCAACTTGGCTTGCTCCTGAACAACTTCGTATCATTCCAGTTAATCCAACTGATGAGAAGATGCTCAAATATTGTAAGGCTTTAAATAAAAAGCTCTTCGATAAGGATGTCAGAACTAAAGTTGATGATAGAAATGAATCCATGGGATTCAAGATTAGAGAAGGACAAACTAAGAAAGTTCCTTACACTGTAGTTATCGGTGAAAACGAAATGAACGAAAAGACAGTTACTTATCGTCT
>CAVJBW010000266.1:0-2365 GCA_963647625.1 Lachnospiraceae bacterium | reverse complement strand
AAAAAAGTGCCTGTAAAAAGGCACTTTTGAGTGATTTGGATTACTCAAGCTCTTTTGCTTTTATTTTACAAACCATTTTATTACATTTTTTCAGTTCATATGTACGTACCATTTGATACGTTATTCGTTATATCCAGGTCGTCCACAAGCTGGTGTACCTAAAATGTACCCAGGGCATTTGGCGTTTCTTACTCGCAATTCATTATCACTGTGCTTTCCTATTTCAGGATTTTCCAGAACGGATTCTGTTTGGAACCTACTCTTTCAATATACCCCTTCTCTCTTAGAGAATCCAATGCACGCTGAACTGTTCTTACAGTCTTTGCAATTTTAGTTGCAATTTCATCGCGTGAGATATCCGGTTTCTGTTTTAAAATTGTTAAAACCGTCATTTCTGTACCATTCAAAGTGACATCCAAAGTGACATTTGAAATGTCACTTTGAATTTGCGGACGGTAAATAATAAATTTAAATCCATTTGCTGTATTTTCATAAGAATACTTTACTCCCGCATCCTTACACAGGCCATTAATTCGCTTAAATCCACTGCCAAATTGCTCTGTAGACTTATTCAGGTATAAAACTTTGGCTATTGTTTCATTGCGAATCTCAGACTCAAGATTTTTCTTTATGTACTCCTCCGGCGAATGGTTGCTTGCATACTCACCTGGGCTATATATAGTAACCATTCCCGGATGAATGCAGATTTCATGTTTTGTCCTACCACTGTATATTGCATGAGCAAATCCATTAGCCAAAACTTCTCTGATAACCGCAATTGGTATTTCTGAAATTTCTTCACGTTCAATACCTGTAATCTCACTTCTCCATCTAAGATTTTTTAAAATATATTCCTCCGCTACTCCCAAAAGATTATAAATATTGTCTTCTACCATTTTCATGTCAAGAATCGTAAGCTTTTCATCTGTAGCAAAGATTCCCATCTTAAGTGCTACCGGATGTGTACTGCCAAACAGTATTTCTCCTGCATTTGTTAAATATCCGTCAGAAACCAGGCCAAATCGATTTAATACTATCGGACAAGTATATCTACCCTCGGCCATTCTGCCTACTGCAACAGCTTTCTGCCAAAAGGACTTTATCGCACTCTTATCAATTTGTTTATCCGTTGCACTCGATTTTTCTTTTTCCCAATTTCCGCGGTACTTGTTTACTGAAAAAATTTCACGCAACTCCTCCGGAGACACTTCTCTATCCTCATCCGCTGTCCTTAAATAATATCTTCCAGCCGCCGAATATGGACCTTTCTCACCACTAAATTCCACCTTTATCAAACATCTTCCATCTAAGACAATTTCTTCTATAGCCGGATAAATCTGTGGTCTGATGTTCTCGTAAACTGCTCTTGATACATCTCTCAAAGATGATTCCGATACATCCTGGCCAACCTGTGGACACAACGTATTCATATAGTACCAGATAATGAAACAGATTCAGGCCGTCTATCGAGAAGAAGGTAAGCTAAAGAATGCCTCTGTTGAAGACAGATTGACGCAGCGACAAGTTGTTGTAAAACCTCTTGTGGATACTTTATTTGTGTAACTCAAATAAAATGAGAAAAGAGTTCCTAAACCTACTCGCGCTGTTCATCAACACTTTGGTATTTGATTACTTTGGCGGGTACTCCTCCAACCACCGCATAATCCGGTACATCCTTTGTTACAACTGCTCCTTGAGCGGCCTTTTTGATGTCGCTTACTGTTGAAGAAAGCCGGAGCCCTCATGTGTACAGAATGGGTGAATTTTCTTTCCTGTAAAATCAAACAACTCCAGAAATGTATAAACTGCCATCGGCATGGATCCCCAGTAATTTGGATATCCCAGTAAGTACTCCTGTTTTCAATGCATCTTCATAACGGCTGATTTTATAATCCAACCGTTCCAATGCATCATCATACTTTTTTCTGGCTGCCAGTACCTGTTCTCTGGTCTCTGTGAGCAGCGATAAACGCGCTGTAATCGTGACATCTCCTTGCTGAAAAAGCTTTACATATTCAGCGATGGATTCCACTGATACACCGGCTTCTCTGAGGCAAATGGCATTTTTTATAAAGACTTAATCTTTCCCAAGAATTTCCGTATCTTCAGCAATAATTACATCTCTAAAGAATTTTTCGCCTATTTTGCATTCCTTTAATAACGATGCTAGACTATCATACCAACCAATGGATTCAAAAAATTCTGCAGTAGGGTATCCAGCTTTTTCACAATGCATTATCATAACATTGTAGATGCCAGGTTTTCCATTGGACAATATTGGACTAAATTTCTCATCATACGCTTCTCTACACATACGGTAAAATACTCCAGATGATTCAAATTCAATCCCTTGAAATCTTTCTCG
>CAVJBW010000265.1:0-2401 GCA_963647625.1 Lachnospiraceae bacterium | reverse complement strand
GTGTCATAGCACATGGGCCATAGAATGGAATATCTGAAATGCAGGTAGCGATAGAACTACCAAGCATTGCTACGATTTCTGGTCTGCATTCAGGATCTACTGCCAATACTAGATTGTTTAAGGTAACATCATTTCTGTAATCCTTTGGGAATAATGGACGCATAGGTCTGTCAATAACACGTGCTGTAAGTACTGAATTTTCAGAAGCTTTTCCTTCACGCTTATTAAATCCACCAGGGATTTTTCCAACAGAATACATCTTTTCTTCAAATTCAACACTAAGAGGGAAAAAGTCAATTCCATCTCTTGGCTTGTCTGAAGCAGTTGCGGTAGAAAGTACAGTTGTATCACCATACTTCATGAATACAGCACCATTTGCCTGGGCTGCTACTCTTCCGATATCAATAGTTAATGTTTTTCCACCGATATCCATTGAATAAGTTTTGTACATAATCATTCTCCTTTTTTTAGGTGAGAATTCCGAAACTACTAATCTATCTATGAAATTCATAGGTACATTAGTGGTCTCGGCGTCCTTCTCACCTGTGTTTATGAACTGAAAATAGAGCAGGTTACCCCGCTCTATTTAACAATCTACTTATCTTCTGATTCCAAGACGTTCAATTAATGAACGATATCTTTCGATATCAATACCTTTAAGGTATGCAAGAAGTCTACGTCTACGACCTACCATCTTAAGAAGTCCTCTTCTTGAATGATGATCCTTAGGATGCTCTTTTAAATGCTCTGTAAGCTCAGCGATTCTTGCTGTTAAAACAGCAACCTGAACTTCTGGAGATCCTGTGTCGTTAGGTGTTCTTCCATATTCTGCCATAATAGCCTGTTTCTTTTCTTTTGCGATCATTATTTTTTCCTCCTATTGATCTTATATCGCCCTTTCAAGCATGGTACTCAGAAGGTGGTCGGAGTGTCCATCATCCGAATATGGGCTAAGCTCATGCTTATCTAGAATATCATAACCACAATGGTTTGTAAATAACTTTTTAATTAAAATAGCTGCAAACACATATTGGTGTTCTATAAAATGCATTGGAAACTTTGATTCCGTCTTTTTTGTTACTAGCATGTACAATCTGACCATTGCCAATGTAAATAGCCACATGAGAAATGCCACCGCTTCCATAGAAGAATAAATCTCCAGGTTTTGCTTCAGAGGCACTAATGCGCTTTCCGTAATGAGATTGGCCAGAGGAAGAATGTGGAAGTCCTACCCCATAAGCACCTAGAATTCGCATGGTAAAGCCGGAGCAATCTACACCATTTGTAAGGGAAGTTCCACCCCATACATATGGGTTACCTACAAATTGAAGCGCATAGGAAACAACCTTACTTCTAACATCACTAACTCCTTCGCCATATTTTGCTTCGGTAGCAGTTAGTGCATCTTTTAGCTTAACAGATACAGAAACATAATCTGCTGAGACATATCCTGTCTTCCCTTTGTATTTTACTTTGACCCACTGTGAACCTTCATTCAAAACAGTAAGATCAGTATCTTCACCTACTTGTGCAACCACAGAGCTATTGGTACTCTTTTCAGAGCGAATATTCAAGGTCTCAGTATTTACAGTAGCAAGAGACTTGGCCACTTTGTCTGCCTTTTTCTTTGCTTTTTCTCCAGTTAAAAGATATTCACTTTTAACCCAACCTGTTACTTTGCCTGATTTAATCTTGGTCCAAGAACCTTTGGTTTTTAGAATTTCACAACCAGAATTTTTCTTTAGTTTTCCTACAAGCTCAGAATCCTTTGAGGAACTTTTTCTGATGTTGACATAGTCATCACAGCTTGCCACTCCAAGATTCTTATAACCATAGGTGGTATCTGTAGCAGAACTTTGAGAAGCATTAGAAGTATTCTTTTCTAAGCTTGCATCTTCCTGGTAGGCACTTTCTTCGATTACCTTTGATAAAACAGAAGTCACACCTGCTACAACTGATGTTTCATTTGTACTATCTTCTCCTGATATGGCACTGGCTAAAGCACTTGATGCACCTGCTGTCAGGCTTGTCTGTGCTCCAAAGGCAGTGATGCTACCACTTAAAAGCATTGCTGATGTTAATCCAAGAATCGTGGTTTTCACACAAGCTGATTTCATTGTATCCTCCTAATAAAAAAATCCAAAATTATACAAAAATCTTGTGTAGTATACCTTGATTTCAATAGAATGTCAACAATTCCGTAATATTTTTGTAATAATTGACATATATCATCAGGATTATACAGGCATATACTTCTGCTTTACCATATCAATATCAGCATCAATTTGTTTTTTTAACTCCTCGAGACTAGAGAATTTTTTTTCTTCCCGAATATACTCTAAAAATTCCACTTTAATCTCTTTTCCATAAATCATTTGATGAAAATCAAAGACGTGAGTTT
>CAVJBW010000264.1:0-2407 GCA_963647625.1 Lachnospiraceae bacterium | reverse complement strand
TCTTTGTCTCTTTTATTTTCAATCCTATTTAAACAAACATTTTCTTATCTTTCTTCTCTAAAATAAGATAGTCCTAAGCTTTCTGGCGGCTGATTTTCTCTCTTATTGCGAATACTACTAATTACAAGAACTACAACAGTCACCACATATGGAAGCATCTTGAAGATTTCTTGTGAAGCTCTATCAAGTCCAGGAATGTATAGATATAAAATATAAAGCGCTCCAAATAAGAAGGATCCCCAAATGGCATGGGCTGGATTCCACAAAGCAAAGATAACCAAAGCGACTGCCAACCAGCCTCGGTCTCCAAATCCATTGTTGGTCCAGGTTCCACCTAAATATTCCATGACAAAATAGATTCCACCTAATCCGGCAATACCTCCTCCAAGAATCGTAGTAACATATTTGTACTTGTTTACATTGATTCCTGCGGCATCTGCTGTTGCAGGATTCTCTCCTACTGCTCGAAGGTTCAGTCCTACTCTAGTCTTTTTCAAAAACAAAGTCAGACAAATTGCCAAAATAATTCCTAGGTAAGTCAAGAAACCATAAGAGAAAACAATCGGTCCAATTACAGGAATCTCAGACAACTTTGGAATACTATGCTGAAAGGTTTTCGCTGTGGTTGCAACAGAAATCTGTCCTACTCCACCGGCTAGCTTGGACATAGAGCCTCCAAAGAAGTTACCAAATCCAACACCAAAGGTAGTCAGGGCTAGTCCTACTACATTTTGATTTGCTCTAAGGGAAATGGTAAGGAAGCTGTAGATCAAAGCTCCAAGAGCCGCACAACCAAATCCGCAGAGCATGGCAATAATAACACCTAATAGTCCATTCGGGTTGGCTACTGCATTTTCATATTTGAAGGCTCCCATCAGTCCTGCAACGCCTCCCATATACATGATTCCAGGAATACCAAGATTTAGGTTGCCACTTTTTTCCGTCATGATTTCACCAGTAGCGCCAAATAGCATAGGTAATCCCTGGCCAATTGCTTTTTGAATAAATACCACTAACATACTCATGCTATTTCACCTCCTTGTGATGTCCACGAAATTCAATCTTATATTGAACAAAGAATTCACTTCCAATCAGGAAGAAAAGTAAAATTCCAGTAATAACATCTGATGCATTGTCATTTAAGCCAAACTGGGATGCAATCTGAATCGCACCTTGCTGCAGAAATGCAATCAGTAAGGAAACAATAAACATAAATACAGCATTGAAGTGTGCCATCCAAGCGATAATAATAGCGGTAAAGCCTCTTCCACCTGCTGTTCCAGTTGAAATCGTATGAGATGAGCCACTAACCAGCAAGAATCCAGCCAATCCACAGATGGCTCCAGAAATAGCCATGGTTCTAAGGATTACTTTTTTCACGGAAATACCTGCATATCGAGCTGTATTTTGGCTTGCTCCTACTACAGAAATTTCATATCCCTGCTTACTCTTTGCCATATAAAATGCCATAAAAGCAGTCACTGCCAGCACAATAATTACAATGAGCACATAGGCTTGACGGCCACCGATTTGAGGAAGCCATCCTTTTTTGCTTGCTGAATTAATAAGGCCTACGGTATTCGAGCCTGCAGGATTCTCCCAATAAACAATGCAAAATGTTACAAATTGAATGGCAATATAGTTAAGCATCAAGGTAAATAAGGTCTCGTTGGTATTAAGTTTTGCCTTGAAAAAGGCTGGAATCAAGCCCCAAATCATTCCAGCAAGACAACTTACAATAACCATAACAATGATTAGTAACCAGCCTGCCATCTTATCTCCACCATAAATCATCACAGCAGCGCAGGCACAGCCTCCCATCAGAATCTGACCTTCTGCTCCAATATTCCAAAATCGCATCTTAAATGCTGGTGTAAGACCTACTGCAACAATCAATAGAATCATGGTTTCTCGTATGGTTTGCCAGCTACGACGTCCATTTCCAATGGCTCCATCCACAAGTCCTGCATAGACCTGAAGAGGATTTTGCTTTGTAAGTGCTACAATCACAAGGGCACAAACAATCAGTGCCAAGATAACTGCTATGATACGAACCATCCAGGCCTTACCTCTCGGCATATCTTCTCTTTTCGACATTCGAATCAAAGGTTCTTTATTTATTGATTTTCCCTGGTTCATGATACGCTTGTCTCCTTTCCTCCTGTCATAAGCAGACCGACTTCTTCTTTGCTCGTGGTTCTTGCATCTACAATGCCACTAACTCGGCCTCCACATAAGACAAGGATTCGATCGCACAGTTCTAATAGAACGTCCAAATCTTCTCCTACACACATGACTGCGGTTCCTTTTTCTTTTTCTTCACTAAGCAGATTATAAATGGTATAAGAAGAATTAATATCTAATCCTCGTACCGGGTAGGCTACCATCATAACAATCGGATCTGAGG
>CAVJBW010000263.1:0-2433 GCA_963647625.1 Lachnospiraceae bacterium | reverse complement strand
ATCTACGACCTATATATCATATCACAAGAGACAAGGTCATGCAATTATTATTCTATTTTTCTATTGCTTTCATGACCAAAGCTGAATATTTCGGCATCTGTATATTGAACTGTTCATTCAACATTTCATATTCTACTGTATCCACAGAAAACCCTTCCTGATTACTGAAGATCAGTTGCTTTAGACTTGTTTGCTTTCCAAGCCCTAATTCTCTAGCAACTAGGGTAATTTCTCTTGGCTTATCTGCCACATTGATCAGTACAATATATTGTTCTTGGCGATTAAAACGACTATAGGCCAAAATATTTTTTTGGTCTCGCAGCACCTTCAAAGAACCTGTTCGAAATACCGGGCTGCTCTTGTGCAAGGCAATCAATTCCTTGTGATAGGCTATCAGTTCTTTGTCTTCATGGCCCCATGGATAAGTTCTTCGGTTATCCGGATCGGTAAATCCACAGACCCCCGCTTCGTCACCATAGTAGATCGTAGGAGACCCAACCCAGGTAAACTGAAACATAACAGCCGCCCTAAAGATTCCCTTGTTAATATCTAGGCTCGCAGCTTCAAAGCCTAAGTCATGAACTCTTCCTGTCTTATGATTCGTCCTCGTAAGGAAACGAGAATGGTCATGGTTGGATAGTTCGTTCATGGCACATTGCAAGGCCTGAATCGGAAAACGATCCATGTGGTGCCCTATATTTCCCACAAAGACTTCCACATTGCCCTCTTCTTCTGGTCTGCTATATTCACTATGTTTATCAATTCCCGTCATGAAAAAGCTTAAAGGTTCCATAAAAGCATCATAATTCATGACGCTGTCCCACTCATCTCCCTGCAGCCAGGTAGAAGGGTCTCCATAATGCTCTGCAAGAATCAGGGCATCCGGATTGGTTTCTTTTACCACTTTTCGAAATTTTTTCCAAAATTCATGATTATATTGCAGGCTACATCCTAGATCTGCCGCAACGTCCAATCTCCACCCATCGATGTTATAAGGAGGACTTAGCCATTTCTTAGCGATTCCTAGAATATATTCTTCTAATTCCTTGGACTGCTCATAATGGAGCTTTGGCAGGGTCTTGTGTCCCCACCAGCCATCAAACTCCATATTATATGGCCAGCTTCCCTGTTCAAAAAAGCGAAAATAATCATGATAAGGACTATCCTTTGTAATATAGGCTCCAGGCCGATAGCCATCTTGTTTTTCGTAGATTCTTTCCGCATCCATCCACTTATTAAAAGATCCACAGTGATTAAAGACACCATCCAAGATCACTTTCATTCCTCTCGCATGAATCTCCTGAGTAAGACTAGCAAACAAGTCATTGCTAGCTTGCAGATTCTCTCGTCTCGTTACACGGGACATATATCTTGTGGCATGAGTATTATCCTGATTTTCTTTTGGCAAAGTCTCCCCATCATCTACAACAATTTTTCCAAAGTGAGGATCCACATAGTCATAATCTTGAATATCATACTTATGATAGGATGGAGAAACAAAGATAGGATTAAGATAAAGCACTTCAACTCCTAGATCCTGCAGATAGTCTAGTTTCTGGCGAATCCCCTCTAGATCTCCCCCGTAGAACTCGCTGACACAATAAGGATCTGGTATCTTATTCCAGCTGGTTACCTTGTTGGCGTGGAAGTTTAGATATTGATATTCATCATTTATTACATCATTGCTTTCATCTCCATTGCAAAAACGGTCCACAAAAATCTGATACATAACTGCACCCTTCGACCATTCTGGCACGTGAAAGCCTGGAACAATTGTGAAGGGATAAGTTGCAGTTCCTTCTTTTTTTGCACCATTTCTGTCATAATCACAGACTTGATTTCCTGTAATTACCTTGAAATAGTAGGAAAGCTTCTCGCTTCCCACCTCTAACTCGCCTTCATAATAATCAAACTGAGCATCACTTTGTGCATAATGCATGGGGATTCTATGTTCCCCTTGGCAAAGCCACACCTTATCTACATTATTCTTTCCCGTTCGTATGCGCACTGTAACACGGTCTGAGCATTCCGGCTCAGATGGCTGACGATAATCTGATGTATCATCGCTAAATAAAGCGCTCTCATCAAGAAGAGGGCGCATCTTCATCATATATTCCTGTACTTTTGTATACTGTTCTAATGAACCTTGCATGAGTGTATCCTCCAGTATGATTCCTTCTAGCATCATTTTCACTATAGTAACACGATGACAAAGGAAATTCCATATCAAGAAATAAAGTTTCCTATATAGCAAAAAAACAGCAGCCATCGCTGCTGTTTAGGAGAAGGTATTTTTACTATGGGGTATAGCAAAAACTATAAAATGTATTGGGGGTTTTTACAGTTATTATAATAGCACCCCTCGCCACATAAGTGTGCACAAACTTACTAAATGGTTTTAAATAAATTTGTGCACTTTTTCACCTTCTGTCT
>CAVJBW010000262.1:0-2474 GCA_963647625.1 Lachnospiraceae bacterium | reverse complement strand
AAAGTATTTTGGGAGCGAATGAGGCAAGGAAAAAGAAAAAGTTTTCGTAGAGAAGAACTTACTCCGGAATATTTCTTTCAACAGAAGAATCAGTTGCTAGTTCCCTATCTTGATTTACTTTCTAAGGATTTGCAATCACGGGATTGACAATAGGACCAAGTTTCCCTATAATTGTAATGATTTATTGTATTAGCATGGTAGCACGCTAAAGTATTTGGAGGAACTATGAAGAAGAATTTGTTACATACACCAGCAGGTGTTCGAGATTTATATAAAGAACAATGTGAAAATAAGCTTTATTTGGAGCATCAGTTTCGTAAGGTGCTTAGGCGCTTTGGGTATCATCCAATACAAACACCGACCTTGGAATTTTTTGATGTATTTAATTCACAAGTAGGGTCCGTCTCTTCCAAGGAGATGTATAAACTCTTTGATCGAGATGGAAATACCATGGTCCTAAGGCCGGATATTACACCATCTATTGCAAGATGTGTAGCTAAATATTATCCAGATTCTAACATGCCCCTTCGAATGTATTATTTAGGAAATACCTTTGTGAACAATTCGAACTATCAAGGTCGCCTAAAGGAAGTTACTCAGGTTGGTGCAGAGATGATTCATAATGCAGATGTATCCGGTGATGCGGAAATGATTGTTATGATGATTCAGTCCCTGCTAAGCGTTGGACTTGATGAATTTCAAATTAGCATAGGTCATGCTGGATTTTTCGAGGGACTTGTAAAGGCAAGCAACTTAGGAGAAGAACTTACTATGCAGATTACGGATTTGATTTTGAACCGTAACTTCTGGGGCGTAAGAGATTTGATTGAGCCATTAGAATTAGATGGGAATCTAAAGGAACTTTTCTATCATATGGGTGATTTGTATCCGGATGGAGAATCTTTATTAAAATTATTGCCTTATGCAGAGCAGTATCCTCATGTCAAAGAAGCTATTTTACGTTTGGATCAGTTATATTCCGTACTCAAATGCTATGACATGACAGATTATGTATCCTTTGATCCTGGCATGCCGGAAATGCATGATTATTATACCGGAGTAATCTTCAATGCTTACTCCTTTGGAAGTGGGGAGCCGATTGCCAAGGGTGGTCGTTATGATGATTTGATTGGTCATTTTGGAAAAGAAGCAAGTGCTATTGGATTTGCCATGGTGGTGGACCGAATCATGATGGCCTTGGAAAATCAAAAGGTTGACTTTCCAAAGAGAAACAATCGTTTGTTGATTCTGTATACGTTACAGCAGCAGTCAGAAGCAATTGATCTTGCTATGAGTCATCGTAGGGAAGATGAAAATGTAGAATTGTTTTTCCTTGACCCTAATATAAAACAAGAGGATTTGGATGCTTATATTAAAGCAAATGATTTTAATAAAGTGATACGATTAGGGGAGGATAAGTAAATGACAAATGATCGATATTTGACCTTTGCCTTGGGAAAGGGACGTCTAGCAGACAAGACCCTTGAGATGTTTGAACAAATAGGCATTACCTGCCAGGAAATGAAAGATAAAGATACTAGAAAGTTAATTTTTGTTAATGAAGAAATGAAAATGCGTTTCTTCTTGGCAAAAGGACCAGATGTGCCAACTTATGTGGAATATGGAGCGGCAGACATTGGTGTGGTTGGAAAGGATACCTTGCTGCAAGAGCAAAGAGATATCTATGAAGTATTGGACTTAGGATTCGGTAAGTGCCGTATGTGCGTCTGTGGACCGAAACAAGCTGGCGATTTGTTAAAGCATCATCAGCAGATTCGAGTTGCAACCAAATATCCAGCCATTGCAAAGGATTATTTTTATAATAAGAAAAATCAGACCGTAGAACTGATCAAATTAAATGGCTCTATCGAGCTTGCGCCAATCGTAGGACTTTCTGATGTGATCGTAGATATTGTGGAAACAGGTTCTACGTTGCGAGAAAATGGACTAGAAGTCTTAGAAGAGGTATGTCCTCTTTCTGCACGAATGGTGGTCAACCAGGTAAGTATGCGTATGGAAAATAAGCGTATTGTGAGCTTGATTGAGAAACTAAAACAAGTACTTTAATAAAGAGAATCGAGGAAATTATTTCATGAGAATTTTGACTTTAACCGAAGATACAACAAAAGATATTTTGAATGAGCTTTTAAAACGTAGTCCTAACAATTATGGAAGCTATGAAAAAAGCGTAAATGAAATTGTAGAAAATGTAAAAGAAAATGGAGACCAGGCGATCTTAAGCTATACCAAGCAATTCGATGGGGTAGAAATGACAGCATCAGATCTCCTTGTTAGCCAGGAGGAGATTGATCAGGCTTATGAAAAGGTAGATCCAAAGCTTCTCGAAGTCATCAAAAAGGCCTTGGTTAATATCAAAGAATATCATGAAAAACAAAGACAATATAGCTGGTTTGATTCCAAAGACAATGGCATTATACTAGGACAAAAGGTTACTCCCCTTGCCACAGTAGGTG
>CAVJBW010000261.1:580-2496 GCA_963647625.1 Lachnospiraceae bacterium | reverse complement strand
TTTTCTTATACTAGATACTTGGAAAATAGAATTCGCGATGCCTTTGGATTTCGAGGTACTTCGTTGAAATTTATTATTCGAGAGCGAAAGGAAGATTAAGTCGGTGATCACCTTTAGAATTATTAGTATATTGATTGGATACGCCTTAGGCTTGTTTCCAACTGGTTATCTATATGGCAAGGTGAACCATGTAGATATCCGCCAACATGGAAGTGGCAACCTAGGAATGACCAATGCTCTTAGAACCTTAGGAGTAAAGGCGGGAGCCATTACTTTTATAGGAGATGCGGGAAAAGCCATAGTAGCAATTTTGATTGTTTATTTTGCTTTTCGCTCATCCTGCCCGGATCTGGTAAAGGATCTGCAGTTATATGCTGGTCTGGGAGCCGTCTTAGGTCACAACTTTCCTTTTTATTTTAAATTCAAAGGAGGAAAGGGGATTGCCTGTACAGCAGGAGTGCTCATTGCATTCTTTCCACCTATGATTCCAGTAAGTATCGGGCTTTTCTTTTTGATCGTAGCTGTGACTAGATATGTATCTGTAGGTTCTATAGCGATTTTGGTTTCCTTTTTTGTACAGGTCATTATCTATGGGCAATTGGGATTTTTCCATACAACAGACAAAATGATTTTGGCTGAAATGTATGTATTGGCTGCAATCTTTATGGTACTTGGTATCGCCCGTCACAAGGCGAATATTATCAGGCTGAAAAATGGAACGGAAAACAAATTATCTCTACATAAAAAAGAGTAAAGGGGAAATAATATGGCAAATTTAGGAATACTTGGAGCAGGAAGTTGGGGAATCGCTTTGGCGACAGTTCTCGCAGACAACGGTCATCAGGTCAAGGTTTGGTCTATTATAGAAGAAGAAGTGGAGATGCTTCAGACCAAACATGAACATGAAAGCAAATTACCAGGTGTAAAACTATCGGAGCATATTACTTATACTACGAAGATCAATGAGGCCATTGAAGGCAAGGAAATGGTGGTATTTGCAGTGCCATCTGCATTTATTCGTAGTACTGCAAAGAGTGCAGCACCTTTTGTAAAGGAAGGACAACTGCTTGTCAATGTGGCAAAGGGAATTGAAGAAGCAACCTTGATGCCAATGGTAGATGTGATTGAAGAAGAAATTAAGGGAGCCGTTGTTGCTGTATTATCTGGACCTTCTCATGCAGAGGAGGTAGGAAGAGGTCTGCCTACCACAGTGGTAGCGGGAGCCAAGGAAAAAGAGGTAGCAGAGCGCATTCAGTCCTACTTTATGAACCAGGTCTTTCGTGTATATACAAGTCCTGACGTATTAGGAATTGAGCTTGGAGGCTCTTTGAAAAATGTCATAGCTCTAGCTGCAGGAATGGCAGATGGAATGGGATATGGAGACAATACCAAGGCCGCTTTGATTACTCGTGGTATATCAGAAATTACCAGACTAGGTCTCAAGATGGGTGCGAAAAGAGAGACTTTAGGAGGTCTATCTGGAATCGGCGACTTGATCGTTACCTGTGCCAGCGTCCATAGCCGTAACCGCAAGGCGGGCATGCTGATTGGACAAGGAAAGACCTACCAAGAAGCTATGGATGAGGTGCAGATGGTAGTAGAAGGCGTTTACTCTGCAAAGGCTGCCTTAGCTCTTGGCAAGAAGTATGATGTACTTCTTCCGATTACAGAAGAAGTGAATCATGTATTATTTGACAATATCTCAGCAAAAGAGGCAGTGAATAATCTCATGATGCGTGAAAAGAAGATGGAAAGCGCAAATCTTGCTTGGGATTAGGCATGAAATCGTAAATAAAATATGAATTGGACTGGAAATGTGACACAAAAGTGTGAATTTTCAGTCTTTTTTATTGCATCCAAAGGCATAATGTGGGATAATAGTCATGTTTTAATGTGATATACGGGGTAATTATATT
>CAVJBW010000261.1:0-570 GCA_963647625.1 Lachnospiraceae bacterium | reverse complement strand
ATTATATTGGGGGTACTACCTTGAATAACGAAAAAAAAGCAAAATATTTTGATCATATTTTTGAGTTTTCATCCAATAAGAGTGAGGGTTTATTTTCTTTTTGGATGGACTTTGAAGAAGATGAAGTCTATATGTCCAGGGAGACGGCAAATTATTTTGGATTCAAGCATTGTGGCGGGAATTCAAGAATTGTACAGGCGAAGAATGAATTTGAAGAGCATATTCATCCAGAGGATGTTGCATTTTATCAAAATGCCTTTGAAGAATTTATTCAAAATGATTCCAATTATTTTGATGTCTTATATCGTCTGCGTACCAAAAATGGAGAATATGAGACGTGTTCCACAAAAGCAGATCTCATTTATGATGAAAAGCAACGCCCATTGTTTATGGCAGGTCATATTGTGAATCATGAAAGGAATGATTCTATTGATCCTACCACAGGTCTATATACTAGAAGTTCTTTACTAGCGAAGATTCAGCTCTATCAAAGTACAAATCGACCATTTTATCTCATGGTAATTGGAATTCGTAATTTCTTTTATGTCAATAATATGTATGGTGTTAAGG
>CAVJBW010000260.1:0-2514 GCA_963647625.1 Lachnospiraceae bacterium | reverse complement strand
ATGTATTTCCTTTCGCTTTATTTATAGGAAGTGCTTTTTATTTATCGAATAAAGGAAATATGCGAGCAGTTATTAAACTTGTTGCTTGCTTTATTTTCCTTGTCTTTTTATGTGTATTTTTGCAACTAGTAGCCTTTGATCAAGATAGTGTTAAGATCTATGAAGCCTATTCTTATTGTGCAAGTCACAAAAGCGGCGGAGGCATTGTGGGCTGTTTGATTAGCTCTGCCCTAGTGCCTAATATAGGAAAAGTGGGATCTTATATTCTCTGTTTTATCGTTCTTATGATTTGCTTGGTACTTATTACGGAAAAGTCTATTTTTAAAGGGCTTCAGGATAAGGGACAAAATATTTATGCCAATGCAAGAGAAGAATATGAATTTCGAAATGAAATCAGGCAGCAAAATGCAGAAATAAAAAGAGAAGAAAAGCGTCAACAGCGTAGAGAAAAATATGTGAGAGGGGTCAGCTTAGATACGGATCTTAAATCTAGTGCTAAGACCAAAGAAAAAGAAGCGGTAAAAAAAGAAGAGATAAAAAAAGAAGAGCCGACAATTACGACTCATTTTATAGAAAATCCTTCGGACCAAGGGAAGAAACCTTCCGTATCATTTGATTTAAGTCATAAGGAGAAAAAGGTATCCTCAGATGCTTTGAAAGAGCTGACAGCAAATACGCGATTTGAAAACAAGGAAATGGAACCTTCTGTGAATAGGACAGAAGAACAAGATAAGCCTTGCCCAATCAAAAGGGAAAGTCTACTTCCTACACAAGATCAAAAAGAAGAATCCTTTGATTGGAATGAGAATAGAGAAGACGATTTTGCTCAGCATGAGATTATTCCGGAAAAAGAAGAAACTTATTTTGCTAAGGAAGATCGAATCGAGGACAATGGGGTCTTTAAGGATGTGGCAAAAGAGGAAGATGTCACCAAGGATGTGGCAAATGTGGAAGATGTCACCAAGGATGTGACAAATGTGGAAGACGTCACGAAAGATGAGGCAAAAGAAGATACCACTTGGTCAACCTTATCTACCAAAGAGGTCAATCCGGAAGGGGCTTTAGAAAAGGCTGATTTACTTGCGGATACCAAGGAAGCTAGTAGCAAGAAAAAAGATCTTCAAATTGAATACAAATTTCCACCAATTAACTTGCTGAAAAAAGCAGCTGCTAGTTCTAGTGATTCCAAAGCTCGAGTCCAGGAACTAGGAGATAAATTAATTCAAACACTAAAAAGTTTTGGTGTGAATGTAAAGCCTCACGGCTACTCTATGGGACCTGCGGTGACACGCTATGAAGTAGAACCGGAGATGGGAGTAAAGGTAAGCAAAATATTAAATCTTGCAGATGATATTCAATTAAATCTTGCAGCCAGAGATATTCGTATTGAAGCCCCTATTCCAGGAAAAGCTTTAATTGGAATTGAAATTCCCAATGAAAAAAATACCATGGTTTCATTTCGAGAGTTGATCCAATCCGACTCCTTCCAAAATCATCCTTCCAAAATCGCATTTGCAGCAGGAAAGGATATTTCTGGGGAGGTTATTGTGGCTGATATTGCCAAGATGCCGCATATACTTATTGCAGGATCTACCGGTTCCGGTAAATCTGTCTGCATCAATACCATTGTGATGAGTATTTTATATCATGCAGATCCTAATGATGTAAAATTAATTATGGTGGACCCGAAAGTAGTCGAACTTAGTGTATATAATGGAATTCCACATCTGGCAATTCCTGTTGTGACAGATCCCAAAAAGGCTGCAGCGGCTCTTAATTGGGCAGTGGCTGAAATGACCAAACGATACAATCAGTTTGCCGAAATGGAAGTTCGAAATATTGCAGGCTATAATGAAAAGGTGCAAGCAGGCGCAGTAGATGCTAAGGGCAATCCTTTGGAAAAGATGTATCAACTTGTCATTATTGTAGATGAGCTTGCGGACCTTATGATGGTCTCAGCATCAGAAGTGGAAGATTCTATTTGTCGTCTTGCTCAGCTTGCTAGAGCTGCCGGAATCCACTTGGTGATTGCAACCCAAAGACCTTCTGTTAATGTTATTACGGGTCTGATTAAAGCCAATATGCCATCAAGAATTGCTTTTGCAGTTTCTTCAAGTATTGATTCTAGAACTATATTAGATGCCAATGGAGCAGAAAAATTATTGGGAAAAGGAGATATGTTATATTTCCCACAAGGTTATTCCAAACCACTTAGAGTTCAAGGCGCCTTTGTTTCGGATGACGAAGTCAAAGATGTTGTAGATTTCATAAAGAAGCAATATCCAAATGGAGCTTATGATGAAGCTGCTCAGCAAGGGGTAGAACAAGTTCATGCTCAAGCAAGCAGTGAGTCTACCACTTATGGGCTTGAAAATGATTTGGATCCACTATTTGATGAAATTGGTTATGCGATTGCAGGCAATGAAACCGTTTCCATTGGTAGCCTCCAAAGAAATTACCGAGTCGGCTTTAATAGAGCGGCAAGAATCATAGACCAGCTGACCAGGGAAGGGG
>CAVJBW010000259.1:0-2526 GCA_963647625.1 Lachnospiraceae bacterium | reverse complement strand
TCTGTAGGATCAGACCTTCGCTACAAGATTTGGGACCCAGAGGATCATTACTTTGCAAGAGCTGACAAGGCAGATTATGTGGTGGATCCACAGGTACCTATGAATCAGAAGACTTGGGGAGTGACCCATTATATTATGGAAGATGTAGGACCTGGACCAGAATTTTTGATGCTTCAGTTTATGAATCCTGCAGATTTTGGATATGATACTTCCATCATTGGAAGTGACAAATGTCAGTCTATGGTATGTGCAGTAGGACTTAGCTCTATTGCAGCAGCTATGACTCATAAGTGGTATCCATACAAGGATGGCGTGATGTTCTGTTCTCGTTTCTGGATTGGCTATCGTCTGACAGAGGATGGCAAGATTGTACGTGCTTTACCAGAAGGCGCTCGCGTACCGGACATTGCACCAAAGGGATTGTATGCTCATAATATTAAAGAATTCACCAATTTGGCAGCCATTCTTCCAACTCTTTATGCAGAGCAAAAGGATGTATTTTAGACCTGTCAAAAATTAGATTTTGTTAAGATAAGGCTGTGCATGAAAGTGCGCAGCCTTTTGTGACAAGTGAAAAAAAGTAAAAAGGAGATGCCTATGCTAGAAGGATTGGATCCCCAGAGAGTATTTTATTATTTTGAAGAAATCTGTAAGATACCTCATGGCTCAAGAAATACAAAACAAATCAGTGATTATTTGGTAGGCTTTGCCAAGGACCATAAGCTTACTTATCGTCAGGATGAAGCAAACAATGTCATCATATGGAAAGAGGCAAGCCCAGGGGCCGAAAAAAGCCCGGTGGTGATGCTTCAAGGACATATGGATATGGTTTGCGAAAAGGAAGATCAGGTAGAAATTGACTTCGAAAAGGAAGGACTTTCTCTAGAAGTAGAAGATGGAATGATCCATGCAAAGGGAACTACCCTTGGCGGCGATGATGGAATTGCTCTTGCCTTTGCCCTGGCAATTCTTGAAGACTCTGATCTGATTCATCCTCCAATCGAGGCGGTATTTACCGTGGATGAAGAAATCGGTTTACTAGGGGCTACTGCCTTAGATACCTCAGATTTAAAGAGTGAGATCTTGCTCAATCTTGATTCCGAAGAAGAAGGTCACTTTCTAACCGGATGCGCAGGAGGAGTTACGGCCATGTGCCATTTGCCAGTGCAAAGGGAAGAAAGAAAGGGCATCTTCGGAGAGCTGATTATCGATGGACTAAAAGGTGGTCATTCTGGAATGGAGATTGATAAGGGCAGAGCAAATGCTGGCAATCTCCTAGGAAGAGTCTTGTATGACTTAAGCAGGCGAGGTGAGTTTGACCTGATTAATGTCATGGGAGGACTCAAGGACAATGCCATTATTCGCATGGCCAAGGCAGAGCTTCTGATAGATCCTGAGGAGGTATCTGCCCTGCAAGAAGGCGTAGGGGAGCTACAGGCTATTTTGGAAAAAGAATATCAGATGACGGATCCGCAGGTCAGGGTGAAGCTGCTTGTTGAGGGGGAGAAAAGCGCCCTGGTTCTCACCAAGGCATCGAAAAAGGCCCTAATCAGTTCCATTATCAATGCTCCAAGAGGAGTACAGCGCATGAGCTATGCCGTAGAGGGCCTCGTGCAGTCTTCTTTGAACCTAGGGATTCTAAAGATGGAGGAAGGAGAGGCTTTCTTGTCTTATTCTGTTCGAAGCAGCATAGAATCAGAAAAAAAGGAAATGCTCATGAGACTGTCCCTACTAATGGAGATTCTCGGAGGAAGCTTAAAGCTAGAGGGGGATTATCCTGGCTGGGAATATCGCAAGGATTCCCGAGTGCGTGATGTTATGGTGGAAGTCTTCCAGAAACAATATGGAACATCCCCTGTGATTGAAACCATGCATGCAGGAGTAGAATGTGGCATTTTTCTAGGGAAAATGCCTACACTAGACTGCATCTCCTATGGACCGAATCTGCTAGATATCCATACCCCAAAGGAAAGAATGGATATAGAAAGCGTGAAGAGAACCTGGAATTTGACAAAGGAAGTGTTGAAAAGACTTGCAAGTTGATATCTTAGACCGAATCATAGGCTTTTTATTGTTGACCATCCTTTTCTATGTGATCTTTGTGATTGTAAGATTTCGCTATCGTCACAGGCATAAACGTAGGATGCGAAAACTTCTTCATGGAAAGAAGGAACTGACAGTAGAGGAGTTCTTTGACATTCGACAAGAAGATTATGTGGATGCTCCGAATTTTGAGGGGGTCTATATTCTATTTAATCGAAGTCGCAATCTCTACTATGTGGGCCAGTCCTTGCGAGTATTTTCAAGGGTCAATTCCCACTTTACTGGCAAAGGAAATGGAGACGTGTATGCAGATTATATCTACGGAGATGACTTTCGTATTCGAATGATTAGCCTAAAGGGCAGTGGGTATCGGAATCTAGATGACTTAGAGAGAGAAACCATAGAGAGGTATGATGCATATGCCAAGGGCTACAATCGTACAAAGGGAAATATGGGAAGCTAGATTTCGGCATAACATATAAG
>CAVJBW010000258.1:1845-2537 GCA_963647625.1 Lachnospiraceae bacterium | reverse complement strand
TACCAACCTTTTCTCCCAAAGTAAAATATTCCCCATGAGAATAGGTAATCGAATTCAAATCATTTAAATGAAACTTACCATGCTGATCCATATATTTTGAATCCACAGATACCCCAATTACTTCTGCTAAAAACATATCATGGGAGCCTAAAGGAATCATCTGTGTTACCTTACATGCAATTTGCACAGGGGACTCATCAATTCCAGGAGCCTCTAGACCTTCTATGGCTACCGGTGTAAGATTCATAGCTTGAAATTTATTTTCATCTCTACCGGAACGTACTCCGCAATAATCATCGGCAAATACCAAATCCTTCGTCACCAGATTAATAACAAATTCTCCGGTATCTTTGATAATATCATAAGAATAGCGACTCTTTCTTATGGATATAGACACCATAGGGGGATCAGAACATACAGTTCCACACCAAGCTACCGTTATAATATTCGGTTCTTCATTTGGTCTCTTGCAAGAAACCATAACTGCCGGTAAGGGATAAAGCATATTACCAGGCTTCCACATTTGTCTATCATTCATAACTCTACGACTCCTGTAATGCTGCAATAAAAGTTGGTATGAGCTGTTTCTTTCTAGAAATCACTTTTTCAAGAAGGTAAGACTCCTCTTGCCTCTTTACTCCATATGCTTTTTCTACCAACTCATCTGCACCTTTTCCATAACACAATAAGGA
>CAVJBW010000258.1:1329-1835 GCA_963647625.1 Lachnospiraceae bacterium | reverse complement strand
CAATAAGGATGTGGACTCCTCTAGAATATTGGTCATCATCAAAAATACCATATCAAGTCCACGCTCTGATAAAGCAGTTGATAAATAATCAATCAAAGACGGCTTCACTGACAATAAAGTATCTTGTGACATAGAACTAATCTGGCCCACTCCAAATTCAACACCTGCAACAGAGAACTTTTTAAAATCGGAATAAAAGATTTCTTCTACTGTCTTCGATTCAAAGCTACTTCCTGCTTTAAACATATTAACCGCTAGCTCTTCAATATCAATTCCAGCAATCACCGCTAATTCCTGTGCACAAACCTGATCTACTTGCGTACAAGTAGGGGATCGGTACATGAGTGTATCTGAGATAATTGCACTGCATAGTAGCCCAGCGATATCTTTTGGAACATCTACCGTCTTTTCTTTATACATCAAATAAACAATGGTAGAGGACGAACCTAATGGTTGATTTCGAAATAATACTGGAGCAATGGTCTCTAAGTTGCCTAACCTATGAT
>CAVJBW010000258.1:863-1319 GCA_963647625.1 Lachnospiraceae bacterium | reverse complement strand
CAATAATTTCTAATATTTCAGCCGAGTCGATTCCATCTACTGCCTGAGATTTTTCATTATGATCCACTAAAATAACCTGCTTTTTCTTGGATTGCAACAAATTACGTCTTGATATCATTCCTATATACTTTCCAACTCCATCTAGGATTGGAAAGTCTCTATGGCGCTCCTTAGACATAATTTCTTGTACTTCTTCAAGATAGCTATCTTCTTCAAAAGAAATTAAATTTTCCTTTCGCATAAAGTGCCTTACTGGCATACTTTGATTGATTAATCTTGCTGTTGTATAGGTATCATAAGGAGTTGAGATAATAGCACAGCCTTTTTCCTTTGCCATTTTCTGCATGGTACTTGCCACCTTGTAATTGGCGCATATAATCATACAGCTAACTCCTTTTTCCAAGGCACAGATCTGAGATTCATAACGATTGCCAAGAATGATCATATCATTTTCGT
>CAVJBW010000258.1:0-853 GCA_963647625.1 Lachnospiraceae bacterium | reverse complement strand
CTTCCATGGCCTCTGGATTTCCAGCACCAACAAGGACATTCCCCTGGGTAAAACACTGATTTTCATCGCCTACAAGAAGAATGCCATCTAAGGTCTCAACAATATTCTTGTATGGAGTATGGGCATCTGAAATAATTCCTTTGTCATATACATCCATATAAGACATGGCAATATCTCCGGTAATGATCAAGCCTTGAAGATGGTCCTGATCATCTGTAACCGGTAGTGTTACAACATCATCCTGTTTCATAATTTCCCAAGCCTGCTTTAAAGACATATCCTGAGAAATACCTTTTGTCATTCTAATATCAATATCAGAGACCTGAGTTCCTACGTCTCCGATATAGGAAGGAGATGCAACCCCAAATCGTTCTAATACATATTTGGTCTCTTCATTTATTTTTCCAGCACGCCTAGCTTCATATTCACAAGAATGTTCTGTTTGATTTTTTAAATATGCATAAGCAATTGCTGCACTAATAGAATCGGTATCCGGATTCTTGTGCCCAATTACCATGATTTTTCTACCTGGCTTGGCCATGTAATATCCCACCTCTTTGATCTAATTTTAAAATGAAATAAGCATCAGTCCTGTTTGTTGAATCAAAACCATAGCGGTTGCTGCAAGATTCAAGATCAAAAGAATCAGAAGCACCACTCGCATTCCTTTTCCAGTCTTTTTTCTTTCAATCTTCTCTTCTAGGTTGTCTAGTTTTTCCTCTAGTTCATCAAGACATACTTGCATATTTCGATATGATTTTACTGTTTCAGTATGAATCTTTTCACTTAAGTCCTTTTTATTTGCATCCATCTTGTCTGTGACAGATTCCATCTTATCTGTTGCATTTGCAAG
>CAVJBW010000257.1:0-2538 GCA_963647625.1 Lachnospiraceae bacterium | reverse complement strand
AATTCAGGTAAATCCTCACTTTTAAATGCTCTAATAGGCGAAGATAAAGCGATTGTTACGGATATTGCTGGAACCACTAGAGATATTTTAGAACAACAGATTCGTCTTGATGGATTGATTTTGAACTTGATTGACACCGCAGGTATTCGAAGTACTGAGGATCTTGTGGAAAAAATAGGTGTGGATAAAGCAAGGGCATATGTGGATAAAGCAGATCTTGTTTTGTTTTTAGTTGATTCTTCTAAGCCTTTAAGTCAGGAAGATTATGATATTGTTGATTTGATAAAGGATAAAAATGTCATTTGCCTCTTGAATAAATCGGATCTTGACTTAGTTTTAAATGAGGAAGATATGAAACAAAATCTGGATGTACCAATGATTCATATTTCTGCTAAAGAAAAGAAAGGTATGGAATCTTTATCTTCCTTAGTAAAAAATATGTTCATGCAAGGCGAAATCACTTATAATGATGAAGTATTTATTACGAATGCAAGGCATGAACAAGCTTTAAAAGAAACACTAGATTCTTTGCTAATGGTGAAAAGTAGCATAGAAAGTA
Organism: Lachnospiraceae bacterium; assembly: GCA_963647625.1. Classification (GTDB taxonomy): domain Bacteria; phylum Bacillota; class Clostridia; order Lachnospirales; family Lachnospiraceae; genus Eubacterium_C. Next base: position 1,979 of record CAVJBW010000257.1, on the reverse strand, counting down.
ACATGCCTGAAGATTTCTTTTCTATCGATTTGATGAATGCATATGATGCACTTGGCAGAATTGTTGGTCAGTCGGTTTCAGAAGATTTGGTAAATGAGATATTCAGTAAGTTTTGTATGGGCAAATAAGGGAAGGAACTTAAGTTATGCCAAATGTAATAGAAGAGTATGATGTTTGTGTGGTAGGAGCTGGTCATGCAGGATGTGAAGCAGCCCTAGCCTGCGCACGAAAAGGTTTGTCAACAATTATATTTACGATAAGTATTGAAAGTGTTGCCATGATGCCTTGCAATCCAAATATAGGTGGAAGTTCAAAGGGTCATTTAGTAAAAGAGATTGATGCTTTAGGTGGACAAATGGGAATTAATATTGATGCAACTTTTATTCAATCTAAGATGCTCAATAAATCCAAGGGACCTGCCGTTCATTCTTTAAGGGCGCAGGCCGACAAAAATGCTTATAGCAACTTGATGAGGCAAACACTAGAATCTACAGATCATCTTACTTTAAAACAAGGTGAAGTCACGGAGATTCTTACAGAAAATGGTAAAGTCATTGGTGTAAAAACTTTTACTGGAGCTATCTACTACTCAAAAGCTGTTGTCTTATGTACAGGTACCTATTTGAATGCTCGTTGCCTCTGTGGTGATGTTATTACTTATACTGGTCCAAATGGACTTCAGGCTGCAAATCACCTGACTGATTCTTTGAAGCAAAATGGTGTAAAAATGCTCCGCTTCAAGACGGGCACCCCGGCAAGAATAGACAAAAGGTCTATTGATTTTAGCAAAATGGAGCCACAGTATGGGGATGAGAGGATTGTACCTTTTTCCTTTACTACGAATCCAGATGAAATCCAAAAGGAACAGATCTGTTGCTATCTAACCTATACTAATGAAAAGACACACGAGATTATAAATCAAAATCTCGATCGCTCTCCTATGTATTCAGGAATCATCGAAGGTACGGGACCTAGATACTGTCCTTCCATTGAAGATAAGGTAGTTAAGTTTGCAGACAAAAATAGACATCAAGTATTTATTGAACCAGAGGGAATCTATACCAATGAAATGTACATAGGTGGTATGTCTTCTTCTTTGCCAGAAGATGTTCAATATGAGATGTATCACTCGGTAGCAGGACTTGAAAATGCCAAGATTGTTAGAAATGCTTATGCTATAGAATATGATTGCATTAGTGCTGTACAGTTAAAGCCTTCTTTGGAATTTCGTGATATTGAAGGATTATTTAGTGGAGGACAATTCAATGGAAGTTCTGGCTATGAAGAAGCTGCAGCCCAAGGTCTTGTAGCAGGAATTAATGCAGCATCGAAAGTTCTAGGACAAGAGGCTATGGTACTTAAACGTTCTGATGCTTATATTGGAGTCTTAATTGATGACCTTGTTACAAAAGAAACGAATGAACCTTACCGCATGATGACTTCGAGAGCGGAATATCGTCTACTTTTAAGACAGGATAATGCAGATTTGAGACTTTCTGAAATCGGATATTCATATGGTCTTATTTCTCAGGAAAGATATGACTGGATTCAGAAAAAGAAGGAACTGATTAAGGAAGAAGTAAAACGTCTTGATGAAGTAAAAGTTGGCGCTAATAAAAAGGTACAAGCATTCCTGGAAAGTGTTGATTCTACCCCAATTAAAACAGCCTGTACTTTGGCAGAACTTATTCGTAGACCAGAATTAAATTATGATTTAACAAGTACCTTAGACCCTGATAGACCTGCTCTTCCAGAGGATGTGAAGGAACAAGTCAATATTAATATCAAGTACGATGGCTATATTTCTAGACAAATGAAACAGGTTCGTGAATTTCATAAGCTCGAAGAAAAGTTGATTCCTTCTGATTTTGATTATAATCAAGTTCCTTCTCTTCGTAAGGAAGCTTTACAGAAGTTGAATCATTTTCGACCTGTGTCCATAGGTCAGGCCTCACGTATCTCTGGAGTTTCTCCTGCAG
>CAVJBW010000256.1:0-2558 GCA_963647625.1 Lachnospiraceae bacterium | reverse complement strand
AAAAAAATATTGAAAAAATGTAAAAAATTTGTTAAGCTAGTGAACAAATAAATATACATAAAGGCAGGTGCTTGTAGGTATGAAAAGTTAACAAAATAAATCCATTACAATTTATTTTAAGCAAAAAACAGGGGTGAGTATATGGGTGCACGAGAAACAATACAAATAAGAGTAACAGGCGAAGAAAAAGCTATACTTAGAGCATTGGCAGAGAAGAAGGGCCTAACCATATCGGACTATGTGCGAAATTTATGCACCAAAGACGTAGTAGAGAGTATGAGAGGTGTAGCACCAACGGTAAAACTTGAGAGTGCTAGAGAAATACGGTTTAATTTACATGTAAGATACAGGACAATCTTAGGTGGTACAGAGACATGTGTGTGCAACTACATTGTAACTAGAGAACAAGAGAAAGAAATACGAGCGTTTGCAGAGGAATATGGCATAACAGCCAATAGGCTCATCCAAACATTGCTATTGTCGTGGCTTAAAGACAAGGTTGAAAATGTAGAGGGCAGTATTGGAGATGTTGTTGTCATGCCTAGACCTAGAAGCAAAGGAGACAAGACTGCTATAGGCGTACAGCTAACGAAAAAAGACAGGGAAGCAATATTTAGCTATTTAGAGAGCAGTAATAGAAAGTTTTCAGCGTTAATTACATCACTTTTGGATGCGGTTATGAATGCAGAACAAATTAATGTGTAGACGAAACAAAAAGTGTATAGGCAAAACAAAAATTTGGCATACTCAGCTAAAGCTGGAGGGAGTCAGAGCAGATTGAGGGATGTGGAAATGGGCATTAACTCTAAGAAAAAAGGCAAAATAGGAGAACTTGAATGGGTTAAGGTGTGCAAGGCGAACGGATTTGATTCTGTTCGCAGAACCGCACAATATTGCGGTCAGACTGGGGATGCATCGGATTGTGTGGGGCTTCCTGGAATCCATCAGGAAGTGAAGAGAGTGGAAAAGCTCAATATCCACGATGCCATAACTCAGGCGGTGAGGGATTCAAAGGATAGCGGGAAAATCCCAATAGTAGCACACAGAAAGAATCACACTGAATGGCTTGTAACAATGCGAGCAGAAGACTGGTTTATGCTGTATAGAGAATGGGAGGCAGGTTTGTTCTAATGATTGATACTTGTACATTTTGTGAGAAGAAGAATCTTTGCAAGCCGAAGGACAAATATTATGGATATTGCGGATGGAGAACAGTGAAGGAAGAAAAAGGGGATAAGCTGAATGAAGATAGTGGAAAGAAGCGTTGAATTAATCAACCCTATGCCGTATGATATAATGCTTTCAACAGTAGAACAGGCAGGAAGAAACTGCTATCAGAGTTATAACAAGATTGCGGATGGCAGTGCAGAAAAGCTCATAAAGCAGTTCATAAAAGTTAACCATGGTTCGCCTTTAGAGTTTGCGAACATTGCCGTAAAGATAGTCGGTGACAGGGCGTTAATGGGTCAGATAACCAGGCACAGGATGGCCAGTTTCTGCATTGAGTCGGCAAGGTATAATAACTATACCAAAGATAAATACAACAATGAAATAGCGGTGATAGTACCGCATGACATTAAGATGGACTCCATGGAATTTCACGTATGGGAAGATGCGTGCTTGGGGGCGGAAGATGCATACTGCAGGCTAATCAATCATGGTGTTAAACCAGAGACAGCTAGAAGTGTCCTTCCGTCAAGCCTAGCAACATCAATAACCATGGTGGCTAATATCAGAGAGTGGAGACACATTTTGAAACTCCGAACTGATAGCCATGCTCAGAGTGATATAAGGGAAGTAGCTAATATGCTATTGGAGCTATTCAGCGAGATGTACCCTGCATTTTTTGAAGATTTAAGGGAGGGGAACGAATGATGGCTAGTATCGATGGTGTTAATGACTGTATTCCCGAAAGCACACTGATGGAACAATACGATAGATGTGCTGGAGAATTATGCGAGTTAAAAGAGGCCTTAATTAACCACATCGCTGATGAACAGTCTGGAAAGGTTAGGGCGGAAGTAGCATTTGAGGCTATGGACGTGGTGGCAGCTATCACCACACTGGTTAATATGATGTTTGATAGTGAAGAGATAGCGGCGGCAGTGGCGTACACTAACGCCAAGAATCAAGTACGAGGATATCGCAGACGGATATTTTGAAATTAGAAAAGAATTTTTTTTTGCAAAAACAAAAGGCTATTAAGAAAAAACTTTGAGTATAATTTATATTTATGGTACAATGTACATAATATAAAAGCGGAACTACTTGAGAGGGAAATAATGGAAGGCCTGATAGAATACAATGACTATGTGCAAATCACAAAGAGCTATCTGAGAAACTTGGAATGGTTTAAGGTTACCTCTACAAACAAGCGTGAGCAGGTGAAATTGTGGAGAGGGGAACTTTCTATTGGTGCTCCTATAGCAAAGTACAGCGCTATGCCGGGCGGTGGAAGTGGGGATTCAACCAGTACAGAATCAGCAGCCGCTCGCAGAGAGAATATTAAGCAGCGAATCACTATGACCATGAGAGAAGCCGAAAGACTGGACCATATA
>CAVJBW010000255.1:0-2575 GCA_963647625.1 Lachnospiraceae bacterium | reverse complement strand
GCCTTCAGGGCAATACTACCAAGATTAACAACATCAAGCAGTATCTGCTGGCAGCACTTTATAATGCACCACTTACTATTGATGCCTATTATCGTGCAGAGGTCAGTCACGATATGGCAAATGGATTCGTTTAAGGAGGGACTATGAGTAGAACAATACCAATTGCATATAGAGGGCAGCGAAGGAAAGGAAGTGATGAATATTGGTCCATGAAGAAGTTACAAGGGATGTTATAGGAAAAGGGGTAAATATTGCTTTTCGCTTTGTAGGTAAGCCAACAGCCAAGCTGATGATAAAGGCATTGTCTGTATTTCCGGGCAAACCCTTAAAGGCAGGAGGCAAAAAGATTGTTCACGATATTGGGCAGAAATTTTACCCGACAGAAGGCAAGCAGCCGGTGAAAAGGCTGATTCGACAAGGCCAGGGAGTAAGCAGCATTCCCCTTGCAGATGAGGGATTAAAAGATTTTCAAAAGATAGCAAGAAAGTACGGTGTAGATTTTGCGGTGGTAAAGGATAAGAATTCCAGCCCACCTATCTATACCGTATTTTTTAAGGCAAAAGATCAGGATGCAATCACCAGAATCTTGCAGGATTATTCAGACAAGCAGGTCAAGAAGCCTAAGCTGGAAAAGGGCTCTGTCCTTGATAAGCTTAAGAAATTTAAGGAGATTGTGGCAGCAATTCCAAAGAAGGTAGTAGAGAAAAAGAAGGAGAGGTCGCGATGAATGTAAATAAACTAAAAAAGCAGCTGATCCTGAACATTCCTTACGTTGTACTAGGACTGGTTGCTACAAATCTTGGAGAGGCATGGAGGCTTGCATTCGGAGCAAATATGTCAGAAAAGGTGCAGAGCATAGTGCTTGATGGCACGATAGGACAGGCTTTTGCAAATCCAATGCCTAGTCTATATCCTACGGATTTACTTGTAGGTATTATCTGCGGAGCTGCACTTAGACTTGCCGTATATCTGAAGGGCAAAAATGCCAAGAAGTTCAGGCAGGGAGAGGAGTATGGCTCTGCTAAATGGGGAACCCATGCGGACATAGAGCCTTTTGAGGATCCGGTCTTTGCCAACAATGTAATCTTGTCCCAAAGTGAAAGAATTACCATGAGCAGCAGGCCCAAGCAAGCTAAATTTGCTAGAAATAAAAATGTGCTGGTAGTTGGTGGTTCTGGATCTGGTAAGACAAGGTATTTTATTAAGCCGAACCTTTTGCAAATGCACAGTTCATATGTGGTTACTGATCCCAAAGGGGGTCTGGTAAATGAGGTAGGCGGAGCCCTTTTGAAGAAAGGCTACAGAATTAAGATTCTGAACACTATCAATTTCAAGAAGTCAATGCATTATAACCCATTCGCTTATATTCACAGTGAAAAGGACATTCTAAAGATGGTTACAACACTTATTGCTAATACTAAAGGTGAAGGAAAGGGCGGAGATGATTTTTGGCTCAAAGCAGAGACTTTGCTTTATACGGCCTTGATTGGATATATCCATTATGAGGCACCTGAGGAGGAGCAGAATTTCTCTACATTGCTTGAGATGATTAACTCCATGGAAGTAAGAGAAGATGATGAAGAGTTCAAAAATGCAGTAGATATGCTGTTTGATGAGCTTGAAGCAACAGATCCGGATCACTTTGCTGTAAGGCAATATAAAAAGTACAAATTGGCTGCTGGTAAGACCGCTAAATCGATTCTTGTGAGCTGCGGCGCCAGACTGGCTCCCTTTGATATCAGAGAGCTTAGGGAGCTTACCAGTTATGACGAGCTGGAGCTTGATACTTTAGGAGATAAGAAGACAGCACTTTTTCTTATTATGTCGGATACGGATGCAACCTTTAACTTTTTGATTTCTATGGTTTACACCCAGATGTTTAATCTGCTATGTGAAAAGGCGGATGATGTGTATGGCGGCAGGCTTCCGGTTCATGTACGATGCTTAATCGATGAGGCAGCAAATATTGGCCAGATTCCGAACCTGGAGAAGCTGGTCGCCACCATCCGAAGCCGTGAAATATCGGCATGTCTGGTGTTGCAGGCAAAGAGCCAGCTAAAGGCTATCTATAAGGATAATGCTGATACCATTATTGGAAATATGGATTCGCAGATTTTTTTAGGTGGCACAGAGCAGACTACTTTGAAAGACCTAAATGCAATCTTGGGTAAAGAAACGATTGATATGTACAATACCGGTCAGTCAAAAGGCTCCCAGGAAAGCTATAGCATGAATTACCAGAAGTTAGGTAAAGACCTGATGACTATGGATGAATTGGCAGTTATGGATGGCGCAAAATGTATTGTGCAGGTCCGAGGCGTAAGACCATTTCTATCTGACAAATATGATCTGACCGCTCATCCCAATTACAAGCTGACGGCGGATTATGACAAGAGGAATTATTTTGATGTAGAAAAGTTCCTTAATCACAACTTAATACTGAAGGCAGATGACGAATATGAGGTCATCGATTTAACCAATGAGGAATAGCTCTGGCAGCTGGCGATAAAGGTCAGCTACACAGGGCTTTTTCTATAACTACCACCCAATAGGGTAGTAAAGTATTTCCCAATAG
>CAVJBW010000254.1:0-2575 GCA_963647625.1 Lachnospiraceae bacterium | reverse complement strand
GGCCTTTCTTTATGCCTTCAAGCACAGTCGTGGGTTCATGCAGTCAACATATGAGTAGGGAGTGGAGAAAATTTTAACTTGTGGTCCAGTGGACCAGAAGTGGACCAAGATGAAAAGGATACCTTAAAGCGGGCGACATAGGAGCACGGGATTTCTTGCCTAATTGCCATGCAACTTTAGGCGTATCCTGTTATCTTTTTTAGTATTGCATTGTCAGAGACATGGGAAAGTGTCTAAGGGTATTGGAAAGCCTTGATTTATAAGGGGTTATACCATTGGAGGCATTACAAGCCTAAGGATGTTTGTAGAAAATTAAATAGGACTGTCTAATCCAATAGGACAGGATCTTTTCCAACGGTATTGGAGGATTAAAGAGATAGACATCAGAGCAAGTTTAATTGCTTTGGTGTCTATTTTTTTTGCTTAGATTTAGTAATCAGCTCCTTTTCATCCCAAATACATTGTGAAGATGAAGAAAGGAGAGATGCAAATGGATGGAATTATCTTCGCAAATCTGGATACATATCCAGAACTATATGAATACGCAGCCCAGCAGCCAAGGGCAAAGAATGAGGTGGTTGATTACCTTGTTGATTCAGTTGGCAAGGTCAGAAAGACAGTGAACCTTCAGATGAAAAGTGTAGAGGATGGAAAAATCAGCTTTTTATCAATGAGAGAAGGGCAGGTCATCTTTGATCACGAACTATTTGAAAAGGTAGTTAGTGAACTTTGCCAGAGGTTTGGCTATGAAGTAATGCTGGAAAAGAAATCAAAGAAACGCCATGTGCCTGAGGATGATGTGCCCACAGTTAAGGGAGGCCATTCACCACAGTTTCAAGCCATGAAAGAAAAGGCTGATTCTGTAGATGCTTTGGTCAGAGAGTACGAGCAGCAGTTAGCAGCAAAGGATAAGGCAATTTTGGAAAAGGATTCGAAGATTGCTGAGATGTTGTTATATCGGGATCGGAAAATTTCAGAGCTTACAGATGCACTTCAAAGAAAAGTGGATGACCAGATTCTTGAATGCATGGATCAGAAAGTGCTTGTGGTAGGAACAATGGAAATCAAACCGGAGGAAAAGGCTAAGCGGGATTTCTTTTTGCTTTCAAAGCCGGGGCTTTTGGATGTGGATGATTTGATGAGCAGAAATGGAGGTCAAATGGAAAGCCTGTACAGACCTATCTTTTCAGCAGATAAGGAGCTTTCTGTAGAAAATTATGACAGAAAAATAAGCAAATTTCTTTTCGGAGGAAGGCTGTTAAGGCGCAAAGCTGAGGAACAGGAACGTCTTTCTAAGGTACTGCTTGAAGAAACTGAGGATGGAAGCTGGGTAAAGCGAAAGAATATTTCTTTGTCAGAGATAGAAAAGAATCGATTGGAGAGCATCAACGAGATTATTTCTATGGAAGGTGTAACCAATCAGGTGAAGCTTTCACTTTATGCAGCTTGGTGTGACAAAGCAGATCCTAGGGTGCAGGACATCTTAAAGTATGCCGGTGAGCATGATATTAATGCAGAATATCTGATCCGACTTTTAGAAAAGCCAAAGGAATATCACAACGTGAGATCCCTCTGGGGAATGGTGATGCAGGCTCAGATGGCTAGTGAAGCTCACATAAAAAGAGAAGCTGCGATGGAACTGATCAGCGGGGACTGGTATGTGGAAGCTATGTATGGGAATAAAATCTGCAAATTTCAAATGGTTCCGGTTACGGAGCTTGAGGAATTTTATAAAGCATTGTCAGAACATCGTGCTGCTGAAGCAAGACAGATCCTAGGGGAGGTCTTATCCAGAAAGTATATTGATGAGCCGGATGCAGAGGAACAGATTGCCCAGGCTCCGAATTTTATTCATGAGCTTATGGAAAATGCCGGCGTGGACTGCCATGCCCCAATTGATGAGGACTCCTTTGATGATGGCTTTGGAAATGGAGGTAATGCAAGTGGAAAATAAACGTTTGTTTTTATCAATGTCTGAGGAAGACATAAAGAGACTGGACGTATTGCGAAGTGAACTTGGAATGAATAGATCCCAGTATATCCGACATGTAATAAATGGCCAGAGAAAGATTATACCTTCTCCTATTAAGGATAAGGAAATCATAAATGCTCTATCAAGAATAGATTTGGATCTTCGGGTTCTTGCCTTAAAGGAAGGAATGACACCGAAAGATGCACTTGCCATATATTGTGAGCTTCGTGAAATTAAGCAGCTTTTAGGAATTAGGACCACTTATGGTCCAGTGGACCACAAGTAAAGGAGCGTTGAAATGGAAGAAAGAGAAATGAATGTACAGGAACTTTTCCATCTGATGAACGGCGAGGATGGGGAGTTCTTTATAAGAGTTATTTTGTCGGAAGAAGGTGAGATGCGTGGAGAAAAGGCTTCCGGTGGTTTCGATACGTTTGGTAGAGGAACCACCACTTATGAGCAGTATGCAGATTCTTACTCCTATTGATGCAGTAAAACTTTTAGGCCAGGAGATGTGTACTTTGGACAGGGAAGTAGTCTGCATTATCAACCTTCGTTCTGATAATAGGCCAGTATGTTGCAACCTTGTAAGCATGGGAACCG
>CAVJBW010000253.1:0-2576 GCA_963647625.1 Lachnospiraceae bacterium | reverse complement strand
ACCAAAGAATATAAAGTTGCAGTAAAGTGCGCAACGATTACACCAAATGCCGCTAGAGTAGAAGAATACAATTTGAAGAAGATGTATAAAAGTCCAAATGGAACCATTCGTTCGATCTTGGACGGAACTGTATTTCGTGCTCCGATCATAGTAAAAGGTGTTGAGCCTAATGTAAAATCCTGGAAAAAGCCAATTACTATTGCAAGACATGCCTATGGTGATCTTTATAAAGCATCTGAGATGAAGATTCCAGGACCTGGAAAGGTAGAGCTTGTTTATACAGCGGAAGATGGAAGCGAAACAAGAGAACTGGTTCATAGCTTTGATGGACCAGGAATTGTACAAGGACAACATAATGTGCTTGCTTCCATTGAGAATTTTGCCCATAGCTGTTTTCAGTTTGCTTTAGATACAAAGCAGCCTTTGTGGTTTGGTGCCAAAGATACCATTTCTAAGTCTTATGACCATACCTTCAAAGATATTTTTGAAGACTTATATGAAAAAGAATATAAGACCAAGTTCGAAGAAGCTGGAATTTATTATTCTTACAAATTGATTGATGATGCCGTTGCCAAGGTGATTTTGTCAGAAGGTGGCATGATTTGGGCTTGTAAAAATTATGATGGAGATGTTATGAGTGATATGGTAGGAGCAGCCTTTGGTTCTATGCCAATGATGACTTCTACACTGGTATCTCCATATGGCTATTATGAATATGAAGCAGCTCACGGAACGGTGCAAGATCAGTATTATGACTATCTAGAAGGAAAAGAAACCTCAGTAAATCCATTAGCTACAATTTATGCTTGGAGCGGTGCCCTACGTAAAAATGGTGACATGACAGGCAATGATGAGCTAAAGGAATTTGCTGATAAGTTGGAAAAGGCTTGTATTACTACCATCGAGTCCGGTCGTATGAGCGGTGACTTAACCAAGATTACAACCCTTCCAAATGCTCAAAAATTAAATTCCACAGAATTTATTGCAGCAATCAAAGAAGAGCTAGAAAAAACACTTTAAAAAGTTGGATTAGTATATCGCCGAAACGTAACTTGTTTCGGCGATATTTTTCCACAAAAGGGGAAAAAATGATTTTATCTTGTGCGAATATAAAAAAATCTTTTGGAGATGATAAGATTCTTGATGGTGGCTCTTTTCACATGGAAGACCATCAAAAAGTAGCAATTGTTGGGATCAATGGAGCAGGAAAGTCTACTTTGCTCAAAATGATCATAGGACAGATGCTTCCAGATGAAGGGGAGATTACCATTTCTGCCAATACCACCATTGGATATTTGTCTCAGCATCAAGAAATGGATGCCCAGCTCTCTATTTACAATGCGGTATTAGAAGAAAAGATCGAGATTCTTCAGATGGAAGAGCGACTTCACAAGCTTGAAGAAGAAATGACCTTGTGGGGAAAAGATGAAATTGAAGAGAAGATGAATGGATATCACGAGCTTTTGCATCGTTTTGAAGAGGCAAATGGCTATGCCTATAGAGGAGAAGTAACTGGTATTTTAAGGGGACTTGGCTTTCAAGATGAGGAATTTGATAAAAAGGTAAATACCTTATCTGGCGGACAAAAAACGAGAGTTTCCTTGTGCAAACTATTGGTTTCCAAGCCAGACCTTATTATTTTGGATGAGCCCACAAATCACTTAGATATTGAATCTGTTATCTGGCTTGAGAATTATTTGAAAAACTATAAGGGAGCCGTATTAATTGTTTCTCATGATCGATATTTTCTAGATAAGGTGGTTTCTAAAGTAGTTGAAATCAGCCTTGGAAAAATCAGCCAATATGATGGAAATTATAGTCAATATGCCATAAAGAGCAAAGAGAGACGTCAGGCTCAAATCAATGCCTATCTAGCACAACAAGCCCAGATTGAACATCAAAAGCAAGTTATTGACAAATTAAAGCAGTTTAACCGCGAAAAATCCATCAAAAGAGCGGAAAGTCGCGAAAAAGCCCTAGATAAAATAGAATTGCTTGATAAGCCTATGGAAGAAAAATCAAGCATGCATCTTATGCTAGAACCTCAAACCGTCAGTGGCAATGATGTGCTGACCTTAGAGGGTGTTTCCAAATCATTTGGTCAGCAGCTGCTTTTTGAAGATCTCCATGAGCTCATAAAACGAGGAGAGCGAGTGGCTCTTATTGGAGATAATGGTTGCGGCAAAACAACCTTACTCAAGATGATTAATCAGTTAGAAGCCTTAGATTCTGGTGAGATTCGCTTGGGAAGCAATGTGGAAATAGGCTATTACGATCAGGAACATCATGTGCTTCATATGGATAAAACCATCTTTGAAGAAATTGCAGATGATTATCCTTCTTTGACAAATACAAGAATTCGAAATGTGCTTGCGGCCTTTTTATTTACAGGAGAAGATGTCTTCAAAAAGATTTCTTCTTTAAGTGGTGGGGAAAGAGGCAGAGTGTCCTTGGCAAAATTAATGCTATCCAATGCCAATTTTTTGATTTTGGATGAGCCTACCAACCATTTGGACATTCCTTCTAAAGAAATCTTAGAAGATGCTCTCAAAAACTATACAGGAACTGTATTATAC
>CAVJBW010000252.1:0-2577 GCA_963647625.1 Lachnospiraceae bacterium | reverse complement strand
CATTTGGATAGTTACTTAATAATTCATTTTTCATGTCATAGAGCTTTTGGGACAGGTCCACATGAATCTTTTGTGGAAAGGCAAGACGCTTGGACTCTTCCCAAAGAGTCTCTTTTTCTTCCGTGCACAGTCTTTGAATCTCCATGGTGCTAGGGCTGGTATAGACGGCCTTTCCGCTCTTGATGACCGGAATCAAAAGTGGCTTCATGGTATAGGTGCCACCTTGTAATATGGTCTTTTTCCAAGGTTCATTTGGATCAAATAGCTTTAAGTCTTCCTTGGTATCATAGGATTCGTCCACAAGGCAAATCAAATCAGCACGGATCTTGCCAGTAGCTTGATCATAGATTCGATAGACTTGCTTATTGCCAGGATTGGTTACTTTTTCTGTATTTTCTGACAATTTGATTTTAGGAACGAACTGCCCTTGGGCAGTGCGAATGGCAGCGAGCTTATAGACACCACCAAAGGAAGGCGTATCCTTCGAGGTGATGAGGTTGGTGCCGACACCCCAAGAGGTAATGGTGGCACCTTGCAATTTCAGACTTTGAATCAAATATTCATCAAGATCATTTGACGCGGAGATGATTGCATCTTCAAATCCGGCATCATCAAGCATCTTGCGGGCTTTCTTGGAAAGATAAGCAAGGTCTCCACTATCCATACGAATGCCATAGTTGGTAGAGTGAATGCCAGCTTCTCTCATTTCTGTAAAGACCTTGATTGCATTTGGAATACCACTTCGCAGAGTATCATAGGTATCCACTAGCAAGGTGCAGGCATTAGGATAGAGCTTGGCATAAGTCTTAAAGGCAGTATATTCATCTGGAAAGCTCATGATCCAACTGTGGGCATGGGTGCCTAGAACGGGAACGTCAAACATTTGGCCGGTCAAGACATTGGAAGTACCCTTGCAGCCACCAATGATGGCAGCTCTAGCACCATAGATACCACTGTCTGGTCCCTGGGCTCTTCGAAGGCCGAACTCCATGACACCGTCTCCTTGGGCGGCATAGCAGACCCTAGAAGCCTTGGTGGCAATGAGGCTCTGGTGGTTAATAATATTCAAGATAGCCGTCTCTACAAGTTGGGCTTCCATAATAGGAGCAATTACCTTTACAAGAGGTTCTCTAGGAAAGATTACCGTTCCTTCTGGAATTGCATAAATATCTCCGGAGAAGCGGAAGTTGGCTAAATATTCTAGAAAATCATCTTCAAAGATTCCAAGACTCTTTAAGTAAGCGATATCCTCGTCTGAGAAAGTGAGATTCTCGATATAGTCGATGACCTGGTCAAGTCCGGCACAGATCGAATAGGCGCTGCCACTAGGATTTTGGCGGTAAAATACGTCAAATACTGCGACTTCCTGGTTGTTGGTTTTGAAGTAACCTTGCATCATGGTCAGTTCGTACAGATCTGTGAGCAAAGTTAAGTTGTGTGTACTCATAGTTCCTTCTTTCTCATGGCCTTATGGCCATGTATTAGTTGAGTTTTAAATCGCCAGGTTGAATCCAGCCGATTTTGCGTTCGATTTGACAAAAAATAGTGCTAAGGATCGCCGGAAGCACAAAGCAGATCAAGATCAGGCCTAGCCAGTCAAATCCAGTAATGACCTTGCCATCGCTGACCCAGCCGGTATAGATGCCGATCTGGCCCACCAGTCCGCAGGTGCCCATTCCAGAAGAGATGGGAGAACCATTCATTTCCAGCTTGAAGACACAGGTAGCCAAAGGTCCGGTGATGATACTACATAGAGTTGGTGGAATCCAGATCTTAGGATTCTTGACGATATTGCCCATCTGAAGCATAGAGGTACCGATACCTTGAGAGATCAAGCCTCCCCATTTATTTTCGTAAAAGGACATCACGGCAAATCCTACCATCTGGGCACAGCAGCCTGCTACGGCGGCTCCTCCAGCCAGACCGACCAGACCTAAGCCAGCACAGATTGCAGCAGAGGAAATCGGTAGGGTAAGGGCAATTCCTACAATGGCAGATACCAGCATACCCATCATAAATGGCTTTAAGGTGGTAGCTACCATAATGAGATTGCCTAGCCAACCAGCCAAAGTACCGATGTGTGGGGCGATTAGGCTAGAGAGAATCACGCCGACAATAATGGTGACACCGGGAGTGACAATAATATCAATCTTGGTTTCCTTAGATACGGCCTTGCCAAATTCGGTGGCAATAACCGTGATGATAAGTACGGCAAAGGGACCACCAGCTCCTCCTAGGGTATTTGCGGCAGAACCTACTGCAAGCAAGGAGAATAGGACCAGAGGTGGGGCTTGTAGGGCATAGCCGATGGCAACTGCCATAGCAGGCCCTGAAAGGGCTGTGGCAAATCCCCCAATGGTCTCTAGGTAAGCAATTCCTGCTTGTTGCCCTATGGTATTTAAAATGGTGCCAATGAGCAAGGTACAGAACAAGCCTTGGGCCATGGCTCCTAGAGCATCAATGGCATAACGTTTTACGGAAATTTCGATATTTTTCTTTTTTAAAAAACTTTTGAATTTATTCATGATTTTGCCCTTGATTAAAGTCTACAGGCTCGTAGTCTTGTAGCTTGGCAAG
>CAVJBW010000251.1:0-2596 GCA_963647625.1 Lachnospiraceae bacterium | reverse complement strand
AGGATTAATGTTTTCATATTAGGAGGTTTTTATTTATGAATTTTTCGCCAGAAGCCCTAGCTCAAATTGGGCAACGAAATCAAAGAATCAAGACCGTCGTTTCTGGGCAAATCCCTGATCGGGTTCCTTTTGTTCCTACATTAGGGAATGTATTTTGTTTAGAATATGGGGTGACGGTTAAGGATTCTATGCTAGATGCGACAAGCTTAATTCCAGCTGTTGATCAGGTCATGAAAGATATGGATCCTGATATTTTCTATGCACCAGCTTGTTTCCCTATCAAGACCATGGAATGTCTTGGTGCTAAGTACATGGGATGGCCTGGATCTAAGCCTGAATTCGGAGACAATGCGGTCTACCAGGTGCATGATCATACTTACCTAGAAGATGAAGAATATGAGGACTTTCTTAAGGATCCTTCCGGATTTTTATTTAAAAAAGTATTAGCGGAAAAATATGCTTCCCTTCAAGGACTTTCCATGATCAATCCTTATACCCTATGTGGTCAG
The DNA here is from genome assembly GCA_963647625.1 of Lachnospiraceae bacterium. Classification (GTDB taxonomy): domain Bacteria; phylum Bacillota; class Clostridia; order Lachnospirales; family Lachnospiraceae; genus Eubacterium_C. The sequence goes on along the minus strand of CAVJBW010000251.1, from coordinate 2,087 downwards.
TCTGTTATGGGATTTGCTGGGCTGAATATTCCACCGGTAAAAGCTGCTTTGGAGACTTTGGTAAAAGCTGCTGATACAACTGGTGAATTTATCAATACCTGTGTGGCTTTGAATATGCATATTTTAAGCCAGGGTTATCCGATTTTTGGAGAAGTGGTTGCTCAAAATCCATTTGATGAATTTGCCGGAAATGTCCGAGGCCTAGTCAATACGGTAATGGACCTTAAGATTGATCCAGATTTATTAAAAGAAGCGGTCAATCGTTTTGCTGAAGCTACCATTCCATCCGCTGTAGCAATGGCCAAGATGCAACATGCTACCTACGCCTTTGTTCCGCTCCACGCTGGTGTGGATGAGTTCATGTCCCCAGATGATTATTATAATTACTACTGGCCAACCTTGAAGCAATTATTGGACGCTTTTATTGCAATCGATGTTACTCCAATTGTAGTCTGCGAAGGCAATTACAAGACCCGTCTCGATGTGCTTAAAGAGATCACACCAGGAAAAGTAATTTTCTTCTTTGAGAAACAAGATATGAAACTTGCCAAAGAAAAGCTCGGTTCCATCGCTTGTATCGGTGGCAACTTATCTACCAATACACTTATTTATGGAACAAAGGAACAAGTGGTAGAAGAGACAAAAGCCCTTCTTGATGTCCTTGCCCCAGGTGGTGGTTATATTATGACCAATGATATTTGTATAGACCAGTGCAAACGTGAAAATCTCATAGCCTGGCATGATGCCACAATGGATTTTGGAAAATATTAAAAAAAATGGGAAGATTCTGACTTTGGAATCTTCCCTTTCTTTTATAATAAATCAGCAACCTCCGGAATCATCTGAATGCTTCTTTTTAAAATGCCTTTCATATAGGCAATGGCAATTCCATAATTGATAAATGGCACCTTTTGATCCATACTACATTTCATCCTATACCTCACTTCTCTTTCATTGAGCATACAGGCTCCACAATGAATCACGCACTTATAAGAAGTTACATCCTCTGGAAATTCACCGCCGCTAGTCGTTTCAAAGGCAAATTCTTTGCCGGTATATTCTTTGATCCATCTAGGAAGTTTCACCGTTCCGATATCATCACACTGTCTATGGTGCGTGCAGCCCTCGCTAATGAGAATCTTGTCCTTATCTTGCAGTTCATCTAAAGCTTTTACGCTTTGTATTGCTGTTTTTAAATATCCCTTAAATCTTGCCATTAAGATAGAAAATGAAGTCAGATGAATATCCTCTGGCACAATGCGAGATACTTCTTCAAAGGCCTGACTATCTGTAATCACAAGACTTGGCTTTTTCCCAAGCCCTCTTAAAGTTTCTTCTAGCTGAGTTTCCTTTACTACAATGGCTGCTCCACTAGCTTCTAGCACATCACGAATCATCTGTTGCTGTGGCAAGATCAGCCTTCCCTTAGGAGCCGCTGAGTCAATGGGAACAACCAAAACCACAAAATCATCTGGACCGATTAAGTCTCCTACGATCTGCATGGTAAGATTATCCGTAGATACCATTTTTCCAATCATTTCTTTTAGCTCATAAATATGCTGGTGCTTAAGAGCGCTCACTAGAATTTCGTTCTCTTTACATGCTAGTGGCTCTTTTTGCAGATCAGACTTATTATAGGCTACGATATAAGGTATCTCTTTTTCCTGAAATAAGTCAATCAGCTCCTCATCACATGCCTTCTTCCCTTCTAGGGCATCTACAATTAGCACAGCCACGTCCGTTTTGTTGAGAACCTGGCGAGTTTTTTTGACACGCATCTGACCTAAACTTCCCTCATCATCAAATCCTGGGGTATCAATAATCACAACAGGACCTAAGGGTAATAATTCCATTGCTTTGGATACCGGGTCCGTTGTTGTTCCCAAAGTATCCGATACCACCGCTAAGTCCTGGCCGGTTACGGCATTAACAAGGCTTGACTTTCCTGCATTTCTTCGTCCAAAGAATCCGATATGGACGCGATTACCACTTGGCACAGAATTTAATCCCATGACTTCCTCCTACTCATACAACTTTCTCTTCAATCTATAAAATAACTAGAATTGTTCTAACAAAATCAATAATAA
>CAVJBW010000250.1:0-2598 GCA_963647625.1 Lachnospiraceae bacterium | reverse complement strand
CTCCCGGGTTATTGCTCACCACTCGTCCAATCAAACCATTATTCAGCTTGACTATGCTTCCCACCGGATATAAGGTAATGCACTGTAAGAATGTTGCTAGCACATGGGGATCAAACTTATTTACCATCCCCATAAGCATTTCTAATGCTTCACTAGATCGCCTAGCCTCTTTATATGGCCTTTTTGTCACCAAGGCATCGTATACGTCTACCACCGCTAGAATCTTTCCAATAATAGAGATCTGATCTCCTTTTAAACCAAGAGGATATCCACTTCCATCTACATTTTCATGATGCTGTAGGATCCCCTGACTAACCTGAGGCTCAAGTCTTGGGATTTCTTTGATTGCCTCATAGCCATAGATGGGGTGCTTCTTGATTTCGTCAAATTCCTCTTTGGTCAGCTTGTCCGGCTTATTTAAGATTTCATTGGGAATCTTCACCTTTCCTACATCATGTAAGATTCCAGCTAGGGCAACATTGTGTATACACTTTTGGGGCATCTTGAGCTTCTTGGCCACTAGCATGCCCATTACCCCTACGTCTAAGCAGTGTTTGAAGGTATATTCATCTGATATTTTCAAAATTTCCAGATTGATATTTACATCTTGATTGACAGAAAGCTCTCCCAAAAGATCCTCTGTAATTCTCCCAGCAATATCAACCATCTCTTCAGGCTTTGCCCCATTATAGATATATTCAATTCCCTCTAAGGTTCTTTCTTTGACCTCTTGTGCAAGGGCAAATAATTCCGGCTCCTCTTCTGGCAGTTCCACTGGTCTATGCACCAGGTCGGAATCAATATATTCAATGGTCCCTTGAAAACTCTTAAGCAAGGAAAAAATCTCTTCCGATACCAAGGTTCCCCCATCAATCAAAACATCACCATTGGGAGCAAGTACGTCTCTCGTAATGACGCTTCCCAAAGGCACATTATAGGTATAGTCTATAATCTTTCCTTTCAATCATCTTCTCCTTTGATCCTAAGCAATGTATATCTTATTCTTTCCTTTTTTTCGTAACAAACAAATGGCTATGATAGAAACCACCACTAATACTCCTGCCAAAACCTGAGATACTGGAATACTAGTATGAGGAATCCATAGCTGGTCCGTCCTTAAGCCCTCTATCCATAGACGGCCAAGTCCATATCCTAGCAAATACATAAAAAATGTAATTCCATGCTTCTTAATATATCTTCTCGTGATCAACAGCACAATCAGCACGCCAATGTTCCACAAGGATTCATATAAAAAAGTAGGATGAACCTGGATATAACTGATTCCATCTATCACCTGAATATGATCTCTCAAAGTCTGGGTAATATCTCCATCCCTCACCGCGCTTACTGGCAGTTCCATGGCAAAGAGCCCATCGGTATAATCTCCAAAAGCTTCTCTATTAAAGAAATTTCCCCACCTGCCACAGATCTGTCCTAGAATCAAGCCTACGCAGGCCGTATCTGCGAGTTCAAAGAAAGGCTTTTTCTTACGACGAGCCAGGATCAGCGTCACTATAATAGCTGCAATGACACCGCCATAAATGGCTAGTCCACCTTGCCTTAGGTTCAATATAGACTTTAAGTTATCTTTGTATAAATCCCAGGAAAATACCACGTAGTAGATCCTAGCTCCAATAATTCCAAAGACCACCCCAAAGATAGCAAGGTCAAAGTAGTCTTCTGCCTTTTGTCCCGTCTTTTTCGCCACTTTCGTTACCAAAAGCAGGCCACATAAGACTCCAATCGCAATACAGATTCCATACATGGCAATCGTAAAATTGCCAATAGAAATAGACTTTATGACATGCTTCAAGGAAATATGTAAATGAGGAAAAATAATACTCATATCCATCTGTTTTTAACAATGCTCCTTTACCAAAAAGAATTGACGATATAGCATTCTTGATCTAACGATACAACAAGCGGTTACAATACAAAAATCCTGCATAGATCAAATCTATGCAGGAAATCATGGTTGATCTACGCATTTGCTCCGCAGCACTTCTTGTACTTTTTGCCACTACCACATGGGCATGGATCATTACGGCCAATCTTCTTGCCTTCTCTTCGAACGGTGCCAGACTGCCTTTGTTCTTTATAAAGTACTGCTCTTGTTGCTTCATCAAAAATCGCTTCCCACTGAGGAAGATTGTATAGCCAATCAGCTCTAGCTTCTACCATATTCTTGTATAGCTTTTCCTTGTCAAAGGCAAGGCTTACCTTGGTATCTGCTTCCATCTCTTCGATTGGATTCGGAGTAATCAAGCTTTCGTTGATTCCATCAAGAAAACCAACCATTGCCATCAGGTCAAGCTCATACTTGTCTGCAAGTTCTTGAACGGTTCCTTCAACGACTTCATCTGGATTGTCTAGAAGCTTTTCATAGACTCCCTTTTCTAGCTCAAAATATCTCTGCCAAAATCTCTGAAGTTCTCCTCTATCTGCCTGTTCATTATATGCAATGCTCTGCCATTTTTCTAATAAAGCCATGTATTTCTACCATCCTTCTTTTTGTGTTCTAGCACTATGTGCCCATTTATTATACTTCATTTAAGAACTTTTTTAAAGGTCTTTTTCTTTTATTCTATTCCATATGGC
>CAVJBW010000249.1:1214-2616 GCA_963647625.1 Lachnospiraceae bacterium | reverse complement strand
GGTAAATACCCCGTCGGTAATGGGAGGCTTCTTTGACAGCCAGGCCAAAAGGGCAAAGCAGTGGATGGACAAAGGCTATGTTCAGTTCCTAGGAAGCGACTGTCACAATGTGACATCAAGGCCGCCTTTGATGAAGGATGCTATCAGCAAGTTGGAAAAAGGCCTATCTAAGGCTGCATTGCAAAGGATTGTTTATGACAATCCTGATCGATTTATGAAAAAGAAATATATCTAATAGTTAGAAGATTTAAAGATATAGAGAGGGAAAAATGGACACACAAAATACGAATGAAACCGAAATTGATTTGGTGGAACTGTTCTTTGAGTTTGTAAGGCATATTTGGGCAATTCTGATCGTCACCATTGTAGGTGCATTGGTGGCAGGATTGATTACCTTCTTTGCCTTGACTCCTATGTATACTTCTACCGCACAGTTATACATTATGAGTAATAGTTCTGTCGTGGATTTATCATCTCTGCAGATGAGTACCTCCTTGACTGCCGACTATGAAGAAATGATTAAGACCAGACCGGTAGTAGAGCAGGTCATTGAGAATCTTGATCTAGATACCACTTACGATGAATTGCTGTCTCATATTTCTATCAGCAATGAGACGGATACTCGTATTCTCAAAATCACCGTGGAATATGAAGATGCAACGATGGCAAAGGACATTGCCAATGAACTGTCTGAGATTTCCAAAGGGCGCATTGCTCAAATCATGAATGCAGATGAACCAAGAACGGTGGAATCTGCCATTGAAGCAGAATCACAGAGCAGCCCAAACAATGTAAAGAATGTAGCCATCGGAGCCTTGGTAGGACTTTTACTATCTCTCATCTTCTTTACTATTCGTTTTGTTATGGATGATACCATCAAAAACGCGGATGATATTGAAAAATACCTAGGACTCAACACCCTAGCAGCCATTCCACTAGAGGGTGGCACAGATAATTCAGAAAAGAAATCCAAGAAGAAAAGGCTGAGGGGAATTCAGAAAGGGGCGAACTAATGAGAGTAGAATTAGAAAACTTAGAAGAGCTAGGCTACGGAAAAGAAGAAGCCTTGAATTCTCTTCGTACCAATCTCAGATTCTGCGGGGATGACATTCAGGTCATTGCCTTTACCAGTTGTACCCCAGATGAGGGCAAGTCTAGTACGGTTATGGAGCTAGGTCGCTCCATGGCACAGGACCACACCAAAGTCTTAGTGATTGACTGTGACCTTAGAAAGTCTGTATTGGTGGGTCGTCATAGAGCAATCAGTGAAAATGGAGAGATCAAAGGCCTCTCCCATTATCTGACCAAGCAGGCAGAGCTTAAGGATGTCATCTGCCAGACCAATGTAGAGAATCTTGATGTGGTATTCGCAGGACGCACCACTCCAAGTCCTACCCAGCTA
>CAVJBW010000249.1:0-1204 GCA_963647625.1 Lachnospiraceae bacterium | reverse complement strand
ATGCTAGAGAGCATTATGACATGGTCTTGATTGACACTCCTCCTCTAGGAGCTGTCATTGATACTGCGATTATCGCCCCAAAGACAGACGGAGTAGTGATTGTGGTAGAAGTAAATAAGTGTAGTTATCGATTTATTGCAGATGTAAAAAAACAGATTGAGCTGACCGACACCCAGATCTTGGGCGTGGTATTGAACAAAGTTCAAGTGGAGAAAAAGGGTTATTACAATCGATATTACAAGGGATATTACAGCAATTATTATAGCTCTTCAGAATCTGAGTTTTCAGAAAATTCAGAAAATTCTGGGGGGGGGGTATATTAATAAATCCTCACAGGAAGTATAGGAAAAGATACAGGAGAAAATGAACAAGGACCATTTAAACATAGCCTGTGGACCAGTCGGTACATGGGCTATGTTTGTTGGAAAAAGTTCTTTATACACTTGTATGGGGCAAGGAAATAATCCACCTGTAATTGATAAGAAGCCTGGAGGGTGAAGAGAAAAAATGTATAGGAAAGATACTAGAGGATGGTTGAAGCATGCAGACTTTATATTCTTGGATTTGATCTGTCTGCAGCTTGCATATATTCTGGCATATGCTGTAAGTGGATATGGATTTTTTCTTTATGAAAACATTCTTTATCGCAATATGGCCTTGTTCTTGGAACTAGCAGATTTTATTGTGATCTTGGTATGTGGAACCATGAAGAATGTCCTGAAGCGCGGTCATTATCGTGGCTTCATGCTGACAGTCAAACATGCTATTATGATCGGTGCTCTGGCAATCTTGTATTTGTTCTTGTTGCAGAGGGGACAAGAATTCTCAAGACTGACACTGATTTTTACAATTGTATTTTATATCGTAATTTCATATATAGTCCGAGAACTGCGCAAGCTATTACTGAAAAAGAAGATGGCTGGTGGCGGAGAGCGCAGGCTACTCATTGCGACTACGGCAGATGTTGCTGATAGCGTAGTAAACAATATGCAGGAGAATAACTTTGCTAGATACTCCCTAGCAGGAGTAGCCGTCCTTGATGCGGACTGGACGAACAGGCAGATTCAAGGCGTTCCTGTCGTTGCAACGCAAGAAAGTGCAGCAGAATATGTCTGTCAGGAATGGATTGATGAGGTCTTGGTGGTGGTTTCAAAAGGAAGCCCTTATCCATCAGAATTGTTAGAACAGCTGACCTTGACAGGGG
>CAVJBW010000248.1:0-2627 GCA_963647625.1 Lachnospiraceae bacterium | reverse complement strand
GGGAGAAAGAGATCATAGAGAACTCATTAGCAATATTTCACATGATTTAAAGACGCCGATTACTGCAATCAAAGGTTATATGGAAGGCATCATGGACGGAGTCGCTGACACACCGGAAAAGATGGATAAATATGTCCGAACAGTGTATAATAAGGCTAATGAAATGAACATTCTGATCAATGAGCTGACTCTTTATTCTAATATTGATACCAATCGCATTCCTTACAACTTTAATCGCATTCAGGTCAATGATTATTTTGCAGATTGCGTAGAAGAAGTTGGCATGGATCTAGAATCCAAGGGAATTGACTTATCTTATCAGAATGAAGTAGCAGATGATGTTCAGATTATTGCAGATCCCGAGCAACTTCGCAGGGTTGTTTATAATATTGTAGGCAATTCTATAAAATATATGGATAAGAACAAGGAAAAGGGATTTGTTAGTATCCGCATTAAAGATGCAGGAGATTTTGTTCAAGTTGAGATTGAAGACAATGGCAAAGGCATAGCCCAAGAGGATTTGCCTTATATATTTGAACGTTTTTACAGGGCAGATTCTTCCCGCAATTCTTCCACGGGAGGTAGCGGAATAGGCCTGTCGATTGTACATAAGATTATGGAAGACCATGGAGGAAAGATCTGGGCAACTAGTAAAGAATCCATTGGAACAGTGATGTATTTTGTAATACGAAAATATCAGGAGGTGCCGAATGAGTAAAATATTAATCGTAGAAGACGAAGAGGCAATTGCAGATCTTGAAAAAGATTACTTAGAACTTAGTGGGTTTGAAGTAGAAGTAGAAAATGATGGTCAGGTAGGGCTTGATCGAGCTTTGCAGGATGAATTTGACTTATATATCCTAGATTTGATGCTGCCAGGAGTAGATGGCTTTGAGATCTGCAAGCAGATTCGAAAGACCAAGAATACTCCAGTGTTGATGGTTTCGGCAAAAAAAGACGATATTGACAAGATCCGTGGTCTTGGACTAGGAGCCGATGATTATATTACAAAGCCATTTTCCCCAAGCGAGTTGGTAGCTAGAGTAAAGGCTCATTTGGCTCGATATGAAAGACTTATTGGTACCAATCATCCGCAAAATGATATCGTAGAGATCCGTGGCATCAAGATTGACAAGACAGCTAGGCGTGTATGGATCAATGAAGAAGAAAAGCAGTTCACAACCAAGGAATTTGACCTGCTTACTTTTCTAGCAGAACATCCAAATCATGTCTATACCAAGGAAGATCTCTTTAGAGAAATATGGGATATGGAATCCGTAGGAGACATTGCAACCGTTACGGTGCATATCAAAAAGATTCGCGAAAAGATTGAACTAAATACGGCAAAGCCACAATATATCGAAACGATTTGGGGTGTCGGCTACCGATTTAAGTTATAGAAAAACCAAGAAATAAGATGATATGAAGATAGAAATTATATATGAAGATCAAGATCTTATGGTATGCTATAAACCAGCTGGCCTAGCCACCCAGACTAGCCAGATCACTCAAAAAGATATGATGAGTGAGCTGAAGAATCATCTGACCATGCAAGGCCAAGGCAGTTATGTTGGCCTGATTCATAGACTAGACCAACCAGTAGAAGGCCTCTTGGTATTTGCCAAGAACAAAGCCTGCGCTGCAGATTTGACCCGTCAGGTACAATCCAGACTGATTACCAAGGTCTATGAGGCAATTGTGGTGGGAGAAGTGCCCGCTAAGGGTGTGCTAGAAGATGAACTGATCAAAGAAAAACAAAAGAATATGTCTAAGGTAGCTGTGAAGGGAACAAAGGGAGCGAAGAAGGCAAGATTAACCTATGAACGACTCTACACCAATGGGGAGATTTCCCAGGTGAGAATTCATCTAGAGACGGGAAGACATCACCAGATTCGCTTACAATTTGCTAGTAGAGGTCATGCAATCATTGGAGATCGCAAGTATGGAGGTGTAAGCCTCCCACCCTATGATAAGCTTCCCTTGGCTTTGTGTTCTACTCAGCTTGAATTTCAGCATCCAAAGACATTAGAAGAAATGAAATTTTCAATACAGCCTCAAGGAGAGGCCTTTACAAAAATAGAAGAAATGAGGAAAAAAGACAATGGCAAAAGATAAGAAAATGGTAGAAGCAATTACATCAATGGAGGATGATTTTGCACAATGGTATACCGATGTGGTGAAAAAAGCAGACCTAGTAGAGTATTCTAGTGTAAAAGGATTTACCATTTTTAAACCAGCAGGATATGCAATTTGGGAAAATATTCAAAAAGAACTTGATGCAAGATTTAAAGAAACAGGAGTGGAGAATGTATATATGCCACTTTTCATTCCTGAGAGTTTGTTGCAAAGAGAAAAAGATCACGTAGAAGGTTTTGCCCCAGAAGTTGCCTGGGTCACTCATGGAGGAATGAATGAACTTCAGGAAAGAATGTGCGTTAGACCTACATCAGAGACCTTGTTCTGTGATTTTTACAAAGATGATATTCAGTCTTATAGGGATCTGCCAAAGGTATATAACCAGTGGTGTTCTGTAGTTCGTTGGGAAAAGGAGACCCGTCCTTTCCTTCGTTCAAGAGAGTTCTTGTGGCAAGAAGGTCATACTGCTCATGCAACGGCCGAAGAAGCAG
>CAVJBW010000247.1:0-2654 GCA_963647625.1 Lachnospiraceae bacterium | reverse complement strand
GTATTGATGAGCTTGAAAGTAGTCTGACTGTGCTAGAGCAAGTGGTAACCACAGGAGAAGTATCCTATTCCACCAAAAATCAAGAAGGACAAAGCTCTGTTAGTAAGGGAATGGACGTTGAAGAGAATGTAGATAATATGAAGGTATATCTGACCTTTGACGACGGACCGAGTGAGAATACTCAGCAGATTTTAGATACTTTGGCAAATTATAATATCAAGGCGACTTTTTTTGTGACAGGAAAGAAAGATAGTCAGTCTAAGAAATTATACAAAAGAATTGTAGAAGAAGGACATACTCTTGGGATGCACTCTTATAGCCACAAGTATAGTGAAGTCTATAATTCCTTAGAATCATTTGAAAAGGATTTTCATAAGATTCAGAATTATTTAGAAGAAGTAACAGGAGTAAAGCCGGTCTATTATCGTTTCCCAGGCGGAAGTTCTAACCAGGTAAGCAATCAGTCTATGACCTCTTTTATTTCTTATCTGAATAAACAAAAGATTACTTATTTTGATTGGAATGTAGCAAGCGGAGATGCTACAAGTGAGGCTTATTCTGCGGAAGATCTCATTACAAATGTAATGAAAGATGTTACCAAATATTCCACTTCCATTGTTCTTCTTCATGATACAAATACGAAGAAGACAACGGCAGATGCGCTACCATCTTTGATTGAAGAATTACAAGCACAAGGAGCTGAGATTCTGCCGATTGATGAAGATACGGACTTAGTTCAGCATATTTATTATAAAAGTGTAAATTAAACCCGGTTTGTTAGGGATTGATTATAGTAGTAGGAGGAAAATTAAAAATGAGCTTTTTTAAAGAATTTAAAGAAGACTTTGCCCAGGCAGCAAAAGATTTAATGCCTGGAGAAGAGATGCCAGAAGAGAGCATCCAAAATCAAGATGAGATTGAAATTAATACACTAGAAAGTGATGTTGATGTGGAACAAGAACTTGCTAAATTAGATGGCTTCTTAGAGGAAGTAGATGATCAGCAAGTAGAAGAGTCTACTGAGAAAGTGTTTGCAGCACCTGCAGAAGAAGTTTCTCTAGAAGATTCAGAAGAGGAGACTCTAGGGATGGAAAATAATCTTGCTAATGAGGCGAGTGAAAATGAAGAAATAGTAATGGAAGAAGAACAAATGGAGGAAGAAAATATGGACAACTTTGAAAATAATATAACAGAGGAAGTAACAGAGGAAGTAACTGAAGAGGTAATGGACGAAACTACCACTACACCTGAGATTCCAGATGAAATTTCTGACGAAGAAGCAGTTATTACACAGGGAATGATTATTCGTGGTGATGTAGAGACCGTTGGTTCTATTGAAGTACGTGGAAATATTGTTGGAAATGTAAAGTGCAAAGGCAAGCTTGTTGTAACAGGTAAGATTGAAGGAAATTCAGATTCTTCCGAATTCTTTGCTGATGCTGCAAAGATCAATGGGGAAATTAATTCATCAGGAACTGTTAAGGTGGGACTTGGTTCTGTTATTGTAGGAAATATTACTGCATCATCAGCAGTTGTTGCTGGAGCAATCAAGGGTGATATTGATGTGCAGGGACCTGTTGTTGTGGATACATCAGCTGTTATCAAAGGTAATATCAAATCACGTTCAGTTCAGATTAACAATGGTGCAGTTATCGATGGTTTCTGTTCTCAGGTTTATGCAGATGTAGATATGGATAGTCTATTTGGAGAATAAAATATGAAAAGAGTATTACTTAAACTAAGTGGAGAAGCTCTTGCAGGAGACAAAAAGACTGGATTTGATGAGGCTACTGTGGTGTCTGTGGCAAAGCAGGTAAAACAATTAGTAGATCAAGGAATTGAAGTTGCCATTGTAATCGGTGGCGGTAACTTCTGGAGAGGAAGAAGCTCTGAAAATATTGATCGTACCAAAGCAGACCAAATCGGTATGCTAGCAACGGTTATGAATTGTATTTACACATCAGAAATCTTTCGTTCTCAGGGGATGCTTACAAGTGTTATGACACCATTTGCCTGTGGTGCATTTACGGACCTGTTTTCAAAAGATGCTGTCAATGCAGCTTTTAAAGAGCATAAGGTAGTATTTTTTGCAGGTGGAACAGGACATCCTTATTTTTCTACGGATACTGCAACCGTACTTCGAGCAATTGAAATCGAAGCTGAGGTGATCCTACTTGCAAAGGCTGTGGATGGAGTCTATGACTCTGATCCAAAGGTTAATCCAAAGGCCATCAGATATGATAAAGTATCCATTGATGAAGTGATTGATAAGCAGCTTGCAGTCATGGATCTTACAGCTTCCATTATGAGTATGGAAAATAAAATGCCAATGTATGTATTTGCTTTGCAAGAAGAAAATAGTATTGTAAAGGCTATTACAGGAACATTTAATGGAACCGTTGTTACGGTATAAGGAGGACATATGGATAGTAGATTACAGCAATACGAAGAAAAGATGGGGAAGACCTTAGATAATTTACAAAATGAATATGGCTCAATTCGTGCAGGAAGAGCCAATCCTCATGTTTTAGATAATATTTTAGTTGATTATTATGGTTCACCAAGTTCTATCCAGCAGGTAGCCAATGTATCTGTTCCAGAAGCTAGAATGCTTCAGATTCAACCTTGGGAACCTAATATGGTAAAAGAAATCG
>CAVJBW010000246.1:0-2660 GCA_963647625.1 Lachnospiraceae bacterium | reverse complement strand
TTCTTACACAATGTGGGAATCTGCGTTGCAGCTTTGGCTTTTGGTCTTGTTCTTTTGCTAAAGCCGCCCGTGACATATCCCATGAAAGAGAAGAAATTAAAACAATATATTCTAGGTGAGTATTTTGCTTATTTGATGGAAGTAGGAATGCTTTTACAAGAGACCACCGTACAAGAGGCGCTAAGGCAATCTTTGCCAAGAGCCAGTCAGATCTTAAAGCCTCATTTGCTAAAACTATTAGGAGGACTTTCGGACAATCCAGTTTCACAGATGCCTTATCAAAACTTCATGAAAGAACTAGGACTTTCACAGATTACCTCATCTATGAAGATGCTTTGCGGAATCTCTAAGGGAAGCTCAGGGAATGTAAAAGAACAAGTACAAGAGCTGATTCACATGAATATTATGTCAGAGGACGCGATTGAGACAGAGAAAAATAACAATTTGCAAGGTGGCATGTATGCCTTGTTTCTCCTGCCTCAAATAGGAGTCGGTCTTAAGCTGATCCCAGATATGTTATTATTCTTGCTCTTGTTTTTACAAACAAGCCAGTTGTAGGAGGGAAAGATATGGAACAAATTCCAAAGAGCTTTTTAAGCCTTTTGATCATGGTCGTATTTGTCTTAGCAGGAGTAAGTATCATGACGATTTCCTTACAGGCAAATGAGGCTCAAAGCTTTACTTCAAAGGCAACGTCTATGATCGAACAGTACAATTTTTCAGAAAATATAGTGCAGTCTTGTATTGATGAAGCCAAGGAAAAAGGCTATGAGATGAAAGTTTCTCTATATGATACCAACCAGGATGGACGAAATGATATGGCTTATATTAAAACCATCTATCAGTATTCTTTGAAGATTCTCGGGCTTCATCAGCTGCCTCTTAGCATTGAAACTTATGCACGTTAGACAAAGGAGGAGGGAATCGATGAAAGAAGTATTAGAGCATTATGGTCTTGCGATTGTAATAGCAATTATTGGGGCAATGATCGAGGGCTATATGAGCCTTGCATTTTTACTTTTGAGTTAGGGAGGATTGCGATGTCAGAATTAATTGGAAAATATGGAAGCTTTCTTGTGGAAGCTGCAGCTGCAGTAGCGATTAGTATCCTGCTTTTAAGAGAGGTTCATGGAGGAGTGATTTCAAATCTAGTTGAAGATATGCTGACATATCTGTTAGGAGGTGGACAATGAAGCAGATCTTAGGGCAGTTTGGCGGATTTATTTTGGCTGGGGTGATGACCCTGATGCTGATAGCAATCATACAAGGGGGGCTTTTGTCAGGTCTTGGAAAGGAAACGGCCAAGGTTATTGACCAGTCCAAAATAGAAGAAAATAACAAGGTTGTATCCATGGAGAAAAGCACCTTACAGATTTCTTTAAAGAAAGCACCAAAGAAAGATACTTGGTATCAGGTAAAAGACCTATTTCTTGCAAAAGAAAAGGACAAAATAGTTGGCTTTAAAATATTGAAAATCATCTCACAAAGTAGCACACAGGATGCAACACTTGACCAGCAGGTTCTGGTTGATGCCAATAATCAAAGGATAAAATTTGTGCAAAATGGAGACTATCAGGTGATTGTGCGGGGAGATACTTCTTCCCGCCTTATTCAAACTTTTTTTATACATATATAGCAGGGAGGGGAGTAGATGAAAAGCATTGTCCTTGGAGTTATCTTGACCTTGTCAGGAATATTTTTACTTCTTACGATCCTTGGAATTCATGGTCAATCCTATCGCAAGGTAAATGAGCAAACCACATTAGAACAAACGGTAGAAGCTGCAATCAATGAACTACTAGACCAGGGAATCTATGAGAAGACCAATCAGGAAGAATTTATTGTGCAATTTTTGGAAAATACCATAACAGGCTTAAATGGAGAGGCTGCCATCAAGGTAGAAATTGCCAGTGCCGATTTAGAAAAGGGAATTTTGTCTGTTCGCGTAACACAAACCTATCAAGGGGCGAATGGAAAGGAACATTCCCTATCTTATGAAACAACAGCTTTGATTGAACGGGAGACGTCAAAGGAGTATTGTAAGGTCCAATATCAAGATCAAAATGGAAAGGTGATTCGCAGCTTTTATATACAAGAAGGCCAAGGGCTTATTCTGCCCAAGGAAAGCCCTAGCATTTCAGGAAAAAGCTTTGTGGGATGGCAAGATGAGTCCGGCAAGTATGGCTACAAAGGATTTATTGTAAAGCAAGATCTTGCTTTTAAAGCTGTATATAAGTGAAAGGGAAAGGGAGTGGAGTGATTGAAACGATTCTTATGGATTCTAGCAGGAACTTTTGCAATATTTTGGGGAGCCTTTTTGACAAGTCCTGTGCAGGCAAAAGCCCAAGTGGAAGTGTCAAACAGCAATGAGCTTCGAAGTGCAATTGAAAATAAAGAAAAAGAAGTAGAAGTTATTTTGACAAAAGATATTACCATACAAAAGGATGGTAACAACAAAACAGTAGATATCACCAGCGGTGTTGTGATTGATCTAAATGGGTATAAATTAACCCAAGGAAGCAGTTTTTATAACGAAGATGCTAGCCTGTTTAGCGTAAGTGACAAGGGCACTCTTACCTTAACGAATCGGGCATATAAAACCAAAGAAAGCATATTAAGTGGAGGTTCTGGGGATGATTTTGAACATGGAACGAAAAGCT
>CAVJBW010000245.1:0-2667 GCA_963647625.1 Lachnospiraceae bacterium | reverse complement strand
GTTATACTAGTATAGCAAATAAAGAAGAAATAAACAGTGAGGATATTATGATAGATCAAAGTAAAATTCGAAATTTTTGTATTATAGCTCATATTGATCATGGTAAATCCACTTTGGCAGACCGCATTATTGAAATGACAGGGTTATTAACCCAACGTGAGATGCAAGAGCAGGTTCTTGACAATATGGACCTAGAGCGAGAAAGAGGAATTACCATCAAGAGCCAGGCGGTACGAACTATTTATAAGGCCAAGAATGGAGAAGAATATATCTTCAACTTGATTGATACTCCAGGGCATGTGGATTTTAATTATGAAGTATCAAGAGCCTTGGCAGCTTGTGATGGAGCAATCTTAGTGGTAGATGCGGCTCAGGGAATTGAAGCGCAGACCATGGCAAATGTTTATCTAGCTCTAGATCATGACTTAGATGTCTTTCCAGTCATCAATAAGGTTGATTTACCAAGTGCGGAGCCTTTAAGGGTTATTGAGGAGATTGAAGATGTCATAGGGATTGAAGCCCAAGATGCACCACAGATTTCAGCCAAGACGGGATTGAACGTGGACCAGGTTCTAGAAGCGATTGTGGAGAAGATTCCTTCTCCAAGTGGAGATGTAAATGCGCCATTTAAAGCCTTGATTTTTGACTCTTTATATGATTCTTACAAAGGTGTTATTGTATTTTGCCGTGTGATGGATGGTGTGATTCGTCCTGGAGATGAGATCCAGATGCTGGCAACACAGGCCAAGGCAGAGATTGTAGAATTGGGATATTTTGGAGCAGGCCAGTTTATCCCTTGTGAAGAGCTTAGTGCCGGAATGGTAGGCTATATTACCGCTAGTTTGAAAAATGTAGCAGATACAAGAGTTGGTGATACGATTACTTCCGTAAAGCGTCCTTGTGAAAAGGCACTTCCAGGATATAAGAAAGTAAATCCAATGGTTTACTGTGGACTATATCCAGCAGATGGAGCCAAGTATCCAGACTTAAGGGATGCCTTAGAGAAACTTCAGCTCAATGATGCAGCTTTGCAATATGAGCCAGAGACTTCTATTGCATTGGGATTCGGATTTCGATGTGGATTCTTAGGACTTCTTCATTTGGAAATTGTACAAGAACGCCTAGAAAGAGAATATAATTTGGATTTGGTGACTACAGCGCCAGGTGTTATCTACCGTGTACATAAGACCAATGGGGAAATGATTGAACTTACCAATCCTTCGAATTTGCCAGATCCTTCAGAGATTGATTATATGGAAGAACCTGTGGTAAATGCCGAGATCATGGTGACCAGCGAATATGTAGGAGCCATTATGCAGTTGTGCCAAGAACGTCGAGGCGTCTACATTAGCATGGAATATTTGGAAGAAACGCGAGCTTTACTTAAATATGTAATGCCTTTAAATGAAATTATTTATGATTTCTTTGATGCCTTAAAATCAAGATCAAGAGGATATGCTTCCTTTGACTATGAAATCAAGGGATATGAACGTTCTGAGTTGGTGAAATTAGATATTCTTATTAACAAAGAAGAAGTAGATGCTCTTTCCTTTATTGTATTTTCAGGCAGTGCCTATGAACGAGGAAGAAAGATGTGTGAAAAACTCAAAGAAGAAATTCCAAGACATCTATTTGAAATTCCGATTCAGGCTGCTGTTGGAGGCAAAGTCATTGCAAGAGAAACAGTTCGCGCTGTGCGAAAGGATGTCTTGGCTAAATGTTATGGCGGCGATATCTCTCGTAAGAAAAAGCTTCTAGAAAAGCAAAAAGAAGGAAAGAAGAGAATGCGACAGGTGGGCAATGTAGAGATTCCACAGAAGGCCTTCATGAGTGTGCTTAAATTAGATGAGGATTAGACATGGAAGATTTCATGATTTATTTGCATGTTCCTTTTTGCATAAAAAAATGTAACTACTGTGATTTCTTGTCATTTGCGGCTCAAGAGAGGGAGCAGACCGCTTATTTTAGAAGTCTACATCAAGAAATAAAAACAAAAGCTTATTTGGGAAATGGAAGGCAATGCTCTTCCATTTTCTTTGGTGGTGGAACTCCTTCCCTCGTGGACCATGAGATGATCACAAAGACCTTGCAGGTGCTAAAAGAACATTTTTTTATAGGCAAGGACGCGGAAATTACATTGGAAATCAATCCAGGGACATTGACAAAAGAAAAGGCAATTGCCTATAAAAATGCTGGAATCAATAGGGTAAGCATAGGCCTTCAGGCAAAACAGGAACATCTGCTTTGTGCTTTGGGCAGAATACATAGTTATGAACAGTTTTTAGAAAGCTTTCAGATCTTGAAACAGGTAGGATTTGATAATATCAATGTAGACTTGATGATGGGAATTCCAGGGCAAAGTCAATGGGAGTGGAAGGAGAGTCTAGAACAGGTAGCTTCTTTGGGAGTTCCCCATATATCCGCTTATTCCCTTATTGTGGAGGAAGGAACTTTATTTTATGAAAAATATTATGAAGACCTTTGCTTACAGCAAAAAGGTGAACAACCATCCTACCTTCCTAGAGAAGAAGTTGAAAGAGATATGTATCATGATACCAAAAGAATCTTAAAGGAATATGGTCTTGAGCAATATGAAATTTCTAATTATGCCAAAAAAGGATTTGAGTGTAAGCATAATCTAGGATATTGGCTTCGGAGGGATTATTT
>CAVJBW010000244.1:0-2668 GCA_963647625.1 Lachnospiraceae bacterium | reverse complement strand
CCAGAGAAGAAATTCACCTTCTGAAAGAGGGCAGAGAAATGAAAGAAATGGTAGAAAAGATTTCTCGAATAATCAAAATCGTCGTGATAATAACAACAATAACGAAGGCAATCGTGGGTCTAATCGAGGCAATTTTGACCGTCAAAGAAACAATAACCGCAACTTCTCACAAGGCTTAGGAGGATTTTCACAAGGTGCAAGCCAGGGTGAAGGAAAAGGCAGAAACGAAAAAGGCCGCGATAACAACAGAAAGAATCGCAAAGATTATGATAATAACAATCGTAGACAAGAGCGTTATGTCAACCTTGAAAAGCACGGTGGAAAGAAGAAAAATAAACAGCCTCAGCAGCCAAAGACAGAAGTCGAGAAGGATGTAATTAGAACAATTACTTTACCTGATTTCATTACCATTAAAGATCTTGCTGACCTTTTGAAAGTGCAAGCTTCAGCAATTGTGAAGCAACTGTTTTTACAAGGTAAGATGGTTACTGTAAATCAGGAAGTTGAATTTGAAGAAGCAGAAGAAATTGCATTAGAGTACAACTGTATCTGTGAACATGAAGAAAAAGTTGATGTAATCGAGGAAATGCTCAAAGAAGAGGAAGAAGATGAGAACTTAATGATTCCAAGACCAGCAGTAGTCTGTGTTATGGGACATGTAGATCATGGTAAGACTTCTTTGTTAGATGCCATTCGCAAAACTAATGTTACAGACCGAGAAGCTGGCGGCATTACTCAGCATATTGGTGCAAGCGTTGTTGCTATCAATGATCAGACCATTACTTTCTTGGATACTCCTGGACATGAAGCATTTACTGCTATGCGTATGCGTGGTGCCAACTCTACTGATATTGCCATCTTGGTAGTAGCTGCAGATGATGGTGTAATGCCACAGACGATAGAGGCAATCAACCATGCCAAAGCAGCTGGCGTTGAAATCATTGTTGCTATAAATAAAATCGATAAGCCATCCGCAAATATCGAGCGAGTAAAACAGGAATTGTCAGAATATGAACTGATTCCAGAAGATTGGGGCGGAAGCACTATCTTTGTTCCAGTATCTGCACATACTGGAGAAGGAATCGATCAGTTGTTAGAAATGATTCTTTTGACAGCAGAAATTCTTGAACTGAAGGCCAACCCAGACCGTAATGCGAGAGGTCTTGTAATCGAATCCCAGCTGGATAAGGGCCGCGGTGTTGTAGCTACCGTACTAGTACAAAAAGGAACTCTTAAAGTGGGACAGCCTATCGCAGCCGGAAGTGCCTATGGAAAAGTTCGTGCTATGATCGACGACAAAGGTAGACGACTTAAAGTTGCGACACCTTCTACACCAGTAGAAATTTTAGGTTTAAGTAATGTTCCAAATGCAGGAGAAATCTTTGTTTCTACCGATAGCGAAAAAGAAGCTAGAACATTTGCAGAAACCTTCATTTCCCAAGGAAAAGAAAAGCTTCTTGAAGATACCAAAAAGAAAATGTCTTTGGAAGATTTATATTCAAGTATTCAAGAAGGCAACTTAAAAGAGCTTGATATTGTTGTAAAGGCAGATGTACAAGGTTCTGTAGAAGCAGTAAAACAGAGTTTAGAAAAGCTTTCCAACGAAGAAGTTGTAGTAAAAGTCATTCATGGTGGTGTAGGAGCCATCAACGAATCTGATATTATTTTGGCCTCTGCATCCAATGCAATTGTTATAGGATTTAATGTAAGACCTGATGCTGCAGCAAAGTCTACAGCAGAGCAGGAAGGCGTTGATGTAAGACTTTACAAGGTTATTTACAACGCAATCGAAGATGTTCAAGAAGCTATGAAGGGAATGCTTGATCCTATCTTTGAAGAAAAAGTTCTTGGACATGCCGAAATTCGCCAAATCTTTAAAGCTTCTGGTGTTGGTAATATTGCTGGTTCTTATATCCTTGATGGAACCTTTGAAAGAGACTGCCAGATTCGTATTAGTCGTGAAGGCAATCAGATCTTCGAAGGTAAGCTAGCTTCCTTAAAACGTTTCAAAGATGACGTTAAGGAAGTTCGTGCTGGATATGAATGCGGTCTTGTATTTGAAGACTTCAATGATTTTGAAGAATTAGATATTGTGGAAAGCTTCAAAATGGTAGAAGTTCCTAGATAATTTGAAGGTGATTCATAATGAAAAAAAATAGTATTAAAAATACCAGAATCAATGCACAGGTACAAAGAGAATTAAGCGAAATCATTCGTGGTGGAATAAAAGATCCAAGGATCCATTCTATGACTAGTGTTGTAGCTGTGGAAGTGGCTCCAGATTTAAAAAGTGCAAAGGCCTATATTAGCGTCTTAGGTTCGAAAGAAGAACAAGAAAATACACTGTTAGGTCTAAAGAGTGCAGAAGGATATATTCGAAGACAACTTGCAAGTAGTATCAATCTTCGAAATACACCACAGATTACATTTGTACTTGATCAATCCATTGAATATGGTGTAAAAATGTCAAAATTAATTGATGAGGTAAATCATCAATCTACTAACTTGCAATAACAAGATGAATGGGTGGCCTCAAAACAGACTTTGTTTTGAACCACTCATTTATTTATATCCTGGAGGTATCTATGAAAAAAATAAAAACTTTTTTGCAAGGAAAAAAGTCAGTTATCATCTCTGGGCACATCCATCCAGACGGAGATTGTGTTGG